>JALVTX010000170.1 GCA_027035825.1 Mariprofundaceae bacterium | reverse complement strand
CTCGACATTGGCACCAGCAAGATCGCCTGCGTGGTGGCCGAGGCCGGCCCCGACGGCAAGCTCGACGTGGTGGGCATTGGCACCCATCCCTCGCGGGGGCTGCGCAAGGGCGTGGTGGTGAACATCGAGAGCACGGTCGAGTCCATCCGGCTGGCGGTGGAGGAGGCCGAGCTGATGGCCGGCGTCGAGATCAAGTCCGTGTTCACCGGCATCGCCGGCAGCCACATCCGCGGCTACAACAGCCACGGCGTCGTGGCCATCAAGGGCGGCGAGGTGACGCCGGAGGACGTGGAGCGGGTGATCGACGCCGCCAGCGCCATGAACATCCCGGCCGACCAGAAGATCCTGCACATCCTGCCCCAGGAGTTCATCATCGACGGGCAGGACGGCATCCGCGAGCCGGTGGGCATGAGCGGCGTGCGGCTGGAGGCCAAGGTGCACATCGTCACCGGCGCGGTGTCCTCGGCCCAGAACATCATCAAGTGCTGCAACCGCTGCGGGCTGGACGTGGCGGACATGGTGCTGGAGCAGGTGGCCTCCAGCGAGGCGGTGCTGGCGGCGGACGAGCGGGACATCGGCGTGGCGCTGGTGGACATCGGCGGCGGCACCACCGATATCGCCGTGTTCCTCGACGGGGCCATCCGGCACACGGCGGTGATCCCGATTGGCGGCGACCATCTGACCAACGACCTCGTCGTCGGCCTGCGCACCAGCGCCCGCGAGGCCGACCAGCTCAAGAAGAAGTATGGAGCCTGCATGGTGTCGCTGGTGCCGCCGGAGGATCAGGTGGAGGTGCCCAGCGTCGGCGGACGGCCGCCGCGACCGATGCCGAGGCAGGTGATGGCGCAGATTCTGGAGCCGCGCGTGGAGGAGCTCTTCGAGCTGGTGAAGGGCGAGCTGCAACGCTCGGGTTTCCAGGAGTTGCTGGCGGCGGGCATCGTGCTCACCGGCGGCAGCAGTTTGCTGGAAGGCATGACCGAACTGGCCGAGGAGGTCTTCGAGGCGCCGATCCGGCTGGGCCGGCCCACGGGCGTGGGCGGGCTGGTGGACGTGGTCTCCAGCCCCATCTACGCCACCAGCGTCGGCCTCATTCGATACGGCTGGCAGTACCGGCAGTCCGCGCCGCTGGCGGGGGCGAAGGGCCGGTCGCTGTTCGGCCGTGTATGGGCGCGGATGCGCCAGTGGTTTGGAGACGCGGAGTGAGAAAGAGGAAGATGGAACGACGGCAGGAAAGGAAGCATATCAACACAGGAGGAGCATCATGAGCACATTGTATACATTCGAGGATACGCTGGGACAGGCGGCGAAACTGAAGGTCATCGGCGTGGGCGGCGGCGGCGGCAACGCCCTGAACAACATGATTGATCAGGAGTTGCGCGGCGTGGACTTCATCGTCGCCAACACCGACGCGCAGGCGATTGACCACAGTCGCGCCCCGACGAAGATCCAGCTGGGGGCCGACATCACGCGGGGGCTGGGCGCGGGCGCCGACCCGCAAACCGGCAAGATGGCCGCCGAGGCCGAGCGCGAGCGCCTGCGCGAGCTGCTGGCGGACACGGACATGGTGTTCATCACCGCCGGCATGGGCGGCGGCACGGGCACGGGCGCGGCGCCGGTCATCGCCGAGGTGGCCAAGGACGTGGGCGTGTTGACCGTGGCCGTGGTGACCAAGCCCTTCCATTTCGAGGGCAAGCGCCGGATGCGGCAGGCCGAGGCCGGCATCGAGGAGCTGTCGCGGCACGTGGACACGCTCATCATTATCCCGAACCAGAAGCTGATCGGCGCCGTGGGCAAGCACACGACGATGCTGGAGGCGTTCCGCAAGGCCGATGACGTGCTGCTTCAGGCCGTGCGCGGCATCGCCGAGCTCATCACCCACACCGGCTACATGAACGTGGACTTCGCCGACGTGAAGGCGGTGATGAGCGAAACCTCCGGCATGGCGATGATGGGCAGCGGCGTGGCCAGCGGCGAGAATCGCGCCTGCGAGGCGGCGGAGCGGGCCATTTCCTCGCCGCTGTTGGAGGACGTGGACATCCACGGCGCGCGCGGCATCCTGGTCAACGTCACCGGCAGCGAGGACATGACCCTGGCCGAGTACGATGAGGCCGTGTCCATCATCCACAACATGGCCGACGAGGACGCCAACATCATCTGCGGCATGGTGTACGACCAGAACGCCGGCGACGAGATGCGCGTGACCGTCGTGGCCACGGGCCTGGCCTCGGCCGAGGCGGCGCCGAGGCTTGCCAGCGTCAAGAGCGAGAAGCGCGCGGCGCCGCAGCCGCCGATTCCGCTCGGCGCCGAGGCGTTCAAGGCGGGCGAGCGGCAGGTGGCGCAGGCGCCGCTGTTCGGCCCCGAGGAGGCCTACGACGAGGACATCCTGCAGGTGCCGACCTGGATCCGGAAGCAGGCCGATTGAGCCCCGTATCGGGCCGGGCCGGCCAGGCTGGCGAAGCGATGCGCGCGGGGCGGCGGCCTTCACGCCGGCGCTTGTCTGTGCCATCATGCGGGCGCATGGGTCGCACAGGGGGGGCTGAAAGGGCGCGTTCGGCGCGTTTCGCGGCCCTTCAGGCGGTTGTGCGATGCGTCACATCGGGCGGCCCGGAGGCTGCCTAGCGTGCGGCCATCGCATGATCAACGGCGGATGCCGGAAAGGCGGGAGGATATTGCATGGTCGCGCAACGCACCCTGAACCACCCCATTCGATGCAGCGGCATCGGGCTGCACTCGGGCCGCAAGGTGGAGCTGGCGCTCAGGCCCGCGCCGGAGAACACCGGCATCGTCTTTCACCGCCGCACCGAGCGGGGGCTGGTGGCGATTCCGGCCCATGCCGAATACGTGGTGGACACGCGCATGTGCACCACGCTGGGCAAGGACGGGGCGACCATCGCCACCGTGGAGCATCTGCTCTCGGCCATGGCGGGCTTGGGCATCGACAACGCCATCATCGAGGTGGACGGCCCGGAGGTGCCCATCATGGACGGCAGCTCGGCGCCGTTCGTGTTCCTGATCCAGTGCGCCGGCATCCGCGAGCAGAACGCGCCGAAGAAGGTGCTCAGGATCGTCCGCAAGGTGGAGGTCGAGGACGGCGACAAGAAATGCAGCCTGCATCCGGCCGCCGGCTTCAAGGTGAGCTACCTGCTGGACTATGATCACCCGCTGCTGCGCTCGCGCAGGACGGTGGTGGATTTCTCCACCCAGGCCTACACGCGCGAGGTTGCGCGTGCCCGCACCTTCGGCTTCTTGCACGAGATCGAGGCGCTGCAGAAGGCCGGGCTGGCGCTGGGCGGTTCGCTGGAAAACGCCATCGTGCTGGATGCCTATCGCGTGGTGAACGAGGGCGGCCTGCGCTACGAGGACGAGTGCGTGCGGCACAAGATTCTGGATACGGTGGGCGATCTGGCGCTGGCCGGTCATCCGGTGGTGGGCGCGTTCGAGGGCGAGCGCACCGGCCACGACATGAACCACCGTCTGGTGCGCGCGCTGCTGGCCGATGAATCGGCCTGGGTCATCGAGGAGCTGAGCGAGGCCGACGCCCGCGCCGGCATGGCGATGGCGGGCGCGACAAGCTCCCAGCCCGCCTGATTGGGGCGCGACGAGTTCCCAGCCGACCTGCCCGGTCACACCCATCATTCCGTGATTTGGGCCTGTTCACGCTTATTTGGATGGCGGCGACTTCGGCCATGATTTCGAGCTCGCAAGGCATCGCGCGCGTGGCGTGCCCTTTGAGGCACGCGAGCAAGCGATAACGCCGCGAGGCGGAATCATGGCCAAGTCCCTTCGGGCGGCAGCGACACCGTCCAAATAAGTGTGAACAGGCCCTGATTCCGGCCGGCGCGCGCACGGCCGGCCACTGTCACTTGCTGCTCAGGCGGTGGGCGCCGTCCCAGTCCTCCGGCGGCGGCGATTTCTCGTATCTGCGGCAGCGCTTGAGCATCGTCTGCGCCGGGCCGTCGTCGGGCCGCGCCTGGAGCAGGCTTTCGAAGGCGCGCCGGGCATCGCCGAATTGCCGCGCGCGCATGGCCTCGCAGGCCGCCTCGTAGTCGCGCATCCAGGCCAGCAACGCCGCATCCACGGCTCCCTTTTCGCCCAGGGGTTCGTGCAGATCCACGGGCACGCGCTTGCCCACCACCAGCACCCGGTCTACCAGCCGCGTTTCGATGGCGTCCCGCACCTGGGCGGCGGTCGCGCCGCTGACCAGCACGTCCGTGCCGTAGGCCTTGTTCACGCCCTCCAGGCGGCTGGCCAGGTTCACGTTGTCGCCCATGATGGTGTAATTGAAGTGGCTCTCGGTGCCGACGTTGCCCACGACCATGGGGCCGGTGTTGATGCCGATGCGGGTGCGCACCTCGGGGTAGCCTTGTTCCGCCCAGCGGGCGCGCATCGTTTTCAGCATGGCCTGCTGCGCCAGCGCCACGCGCACGGCGCGCAGCGCGTGGTCGGCCATCGGCAGCGGCGCGCCGAAGAAGGCGATGATGGCGTCGCCCTCGTACTTGTCCACGGTGCCGCCGTGCTCGAGGATGATGTCGCTCATCGCGCTGAGATACTGGTTGAGAAAGGCCACCAGCTCCTCGGCGCTCATGGCCTCGGAGAAGCTGGTGAAGCCCGCGATGTCCGAGAACATGGCGGTGAGCTCCTTCTCCTCGCCGCCCAGCCGCAACTGCTCGGGATGGCGGGCCAGCTCATCCACCACCTCGGGAGCGAGGTAATGGGAGAAGGCGTCGTGGATGAAGGCGCGCTTGCGCGATTCCACCACGTATTCGACCAGCGTGACGGGCAGCGACGACAGCACCACGGCCAGGATCAGGTAGGTCTCCTTGAGCCAGATGCCGTAGGCCGAAAAGGCGGCATGGGCGGCCGCCAGGATGAACAATGGCGCGCCGATCAGCGCCGCGCCCTGCACCAGCGCTCCGCGACCCAGCACCAGCCGGCCACAGGCCAGCCCCAGCGTCAGCACCAGCAGGATTTCCAGCACCTGGAGCCAGGCCGGCCGCTGGAGCTCCTCGCGGTGCAGGATGTTCGAGATGGCCGTGGCGTGCGCCTCCACCCCGGGGAAGGTGGCGTCGAAGGGGCTGGGCCGCAGGTCGTACACGGCGGTGGCGGTCACGCCGAACAGCACGATGGCGTTCTTGAACAGGGCGGGGTCGGCCTTGCCTTGCAGCACGTCCAGCGCCGGGACGTGGCGGAAGGTGTAGCCCGGCCCGTAGTGGTTGAGCAGCATCTGGCCGTGGATGTCGGTCGCGATGTCGCGCCCGTTCAGGGTGACGGCCGCCACGCCGCCGTGATCCAGTTGCAGCATCAGCGGCGGCCAGCCCGTCGCCATGCGCGCGGTCTGCAAGTCCAGGCTCGGGTAATAGAAGCCGTCCAGCTCGGCCACCAGCGGCACGCGGCGCACCAGTCCGTCCGGGTCGGGGAAGAAGTTGAAGAAGCCGGCGATGTCAGCGGCCTTGGCGAAGCGCGGCAGGTTCATCGTGACATCCCGCATGCGCGGCACGGCGCCGCCGCCCTGGCCGTCGTCGCGGGCGGGGATGGCCGAGGGCTGGAGCAGCGGCGAGGCCTCGCGCGCGCTGTCGCGGCCGGTGGCGCGCGGGTTCAGGTAGAAGAAGTAGCCGAGGCAGATGCGCTCGCGATGCCGGCGGAGGATGGATTCGAAGTCGCGGTCGATGTCGCCCAGCGCGGCATGCCGGCGCAGCCATCGCAGCACCTTGCGGTCGGTCCCGCGGTGGCGGGCCAGGCGCTGGATGCTGGCTTGCACGGGATTGACCTGCGGCTCGGAGAACACCATGTCCAGCGCCACCACGCGCGCGTGGTATTCATCCAGCAGGCGGGTGATGATGGCGCCGATGGTGTCGCGCGGCCAGGGCCAGCGCCCCACCTTGTCCACGGAAGGATTGTCCACGGCGACGATGACGATGCGCGGATCGGGCTGGCGGACGCCGCGCAGGTGAAAGCGGGCGTCCAGCGTCTTCAGCTCGAGCTGTTCGATGAAGGTCGGTTGCCAGACGGCGATGAGGGTGGCCAGAAGCGAGGCCGCGATGACCATCGGCATGCCGAACCAGCGTTGCCGCCGTTCGAGGAAGTGGCCGATCCTGTGAAGCAAGCTGTGGCCGCCCTCGCTTGCTCAGGCGGCGGACGGCGAAACCGCCGCCGGTTCAGTCCACGCGGGTGCGTTCCTCAATTTCCTGCGCGGTCTTGCAGTCAATGCACAGCGTGGTTACAGGCCGCGCCTGGAGCCGCTTGACGCTGATGTTGCCGCCGCAGTGCTCGCAGATGCCGAAGGTGCCTTCCTTGATGCGGTTCAGCGCCTGGTCGATCTTCTTGATGAGCTTGCGCTCGCGGTCGCGGATGCGGAGGTCGAAGTTGCGGTCGGCCTCGACCGTGGCCTGGTCGGTGGGGTCGGGAAAGGCGTTCTGCTCTTCCTGGTGCATGGACTGGATGGTTTCATTCAGTCCTTCGTCCAGTTCCTTGCGCCATTCGAGGAGCTGCTTCTCGAACTTTTCGAGCTGCGCCTTGCTCAGTGCCATGTGTCACCTCCGAAGCGAACGACCCCCGCATGTCGCGGCGGGCGGCGAACCTTAGCG
Source organism: Mariprofundaceae bacterium (assembly GCA_027035825.1). GTDB lineage: Bacteria > Pseudomonadota > Zetaproteobacteria > Mariprofundales > Mariprofundaceae > JALVTX01. The sequence continues at coordinate 773 of JALVTX010000170.1, read as the reverse complement.
GCTCCCCTTTTCACTGTAAACGCTGGCGGCTTCGCAAAAACAATCATACCACCGGCGCGCCAGCGTGGCCAGCGCCGGCGGCTCGCCAAGGCCGGGAAAGTCGGCCAGGCGGCAGACCGGCGCCTCCATCCCGCAGGGGCGGATGGCGGCGAACCATCGCGGCTCCACGGCGACGTTCAGCGCCATGCCGTGAAAGGCCACGCCGCGGGCGATGCGCACGCCCAGCGCCGCGACCTTGCCCCGCTCGGTCCACACGCCGGGGAAGCCCGGCCGGCGCCGGGCCGCGATGCCAAGCCCGCCCAGGAGCGCGATGCAGGATTCCTCCAGCATCCGGACGTAGGCGCGCGCGCCCAGGCTCCGCCGCCGCACGTGGATGACGGGATAGAGCATCAACTGGCCGGGGCCGTGAAAGGTGGTTTCGCCGCCGCGGTCGGCATGGACGAAGGGCGCGGGCAGCTCGGGCCGGAGGCGGTTGTCCACGCCGCGCCGGCCGGTGACGTACACGGGCTCGTGCTCGCAGGCGAACACGCATTCCCCGGCCTCGCCCCGGGCCAGCTTCTCCGCGCGCGCCCGCATCCGCGAGAGGAAGGGCGCGTAGGCCGCCCGCCCCAGCCAGTGGAATGGCGGCCTGGCGGTGAGTGGGACGGTGGCGGGTGACCGCGCGCTCAATAGCGGGTCAGCGATCCATCCACCTCGTCAATCCAGCGCAGGATGCCGCCGGCCAGGTTGCGGACGTTGTCGTAGCCCTGCGACTTCAGGAACTCGACCGCCTG
>JALVTX010000169.1 GCA_027035825.1 Mariprofundaceae bacterium | reverse complement strand
CCTTCAGGACGCTGGCCACGGCTTTTTCATCACGTTCGAGGGGAGTTGATTTCTTGTTCAAACGCATCCTGGTCGCCAACCGCGGCGAATGCGCGATCCGCATCATCCGCTCCTGCCGCGAGCTCGGTATCGAGAGCGTGGCCATCTACACCCAAGAGGATGCGCACGCCCTGCACGTGAAAAAGGCCGACAAGGCCGTGCTCATCGGCCCCGACCCGGTCAAGAGCTATCTGAACATCCACCGCATCGTGGACATCGCCACCGAGCTCGGCTGCGACGCCGTGCACCCCGGTTACGGCTTCCTCTCCGAGAACGCCGACTTCGCCGAGCGCATCACCAGCGCCGGCATCGCCTACATCGGCCCCTCCCCCTCCGCCATCCGCGACATGGGCGACAAGACCCGCGCCCGCGAGGCGATGATCGCGGCCGGCGTGCCGGTGGTGCCCGGCTCGGACGGCGCTCTGGGCTCGCTGGACGAGGCGTTGAGCCTGGCGCGCGAGATGGGCTACCCGGTGATGCTCAAGGCAGCGGCGGGCGGCGGCGGGCGCGGCATCCGCCGCTGCAACGACGAGGGCGAGCTGCGGGAGAACTACGAGATCACCCGCCGCGAGGCGCTGGCCGCCTTCGGCGACGACGCGGTGTTCATGGAAAAGTGCATTGTCCAGCCGCACCACATCGAGTTCCAAGTGCTGGCCGACCAGCACGGCCACTGCGTCCACCTGTTCGAGCGCGACTGCTCCATCCAGCGGCGCAACCAGAAGCTCATCGAGATCGCGCCCAGCAACTTCCTCGACGACGAGCTGCGCGCGCGCATGGGCGAGGTGGCGGTGCGCGCCGCCAAGGCCGTGAACTACGTGAACGCCGGCACGGTCGAGTTCCTGGTGGATGCCGACCGCAACTTCTGGTTCATGGAGATGAACACGCGCCTGCAAGTGGAGCACCCGATCACCGAGGCCGTCACCGGCAAGGACCTGGTGGCCGAGCAGATCAAGGTCGCGGCCGGCCTGCCGCTGGACTTCACGCAGGACGACCTGCGCCTGTTCGGTCATGCCATCGAGTTCCGCATCAACGCCGAAGACCCGAAGAACAACTTCCTGCCCACGCCGGGCGAGATCACCCGCTACCATTCGCCGGGCGGCTTCGGTGTGCGCGTGGACGGATGCGTCTATCCGGGCTATGTGATTCCGCCGCATTACGACTCGATGTGCGCCAAGCTCACCGTGTGGGGGCCGACCTGGCCGTTGACCGTCACCCGCGCCTGCCGGGCGCTGGCGGAGTACGACATCCGCGGCGTGCGAACCACGCTGCCGCTCTATCGCCATATCGCCAAATCCGAGGCGTTCTCTGGCGGCGTGTTCCACACCGGCTTTCTGGACGAGCACCCGGAACTGCTGGACTACCAGCCCTACGAGCGGCGCGAGGACATCGCCGCCGCCGTGGCCGCCGCCATCGCGGCCCACGCGGGACTGTAGGCATGAAATGCTTTCCACAAAGGATGACGCATGACTGAGACGACGAGAAAACTGGCCATCACCGAACTGGCGCTGCGCGACGGTCACCAGTCGCTGCTGGCCACCCGCATGCGCCTGGACGACATGCTGCCGATCTGCGACAAGCTGGACGCGGTCGGCTTCTGGTCCATCGAGGCCTGGGGCGGCGCCACCTTCGACACCTGCCTGCGCT
>JALVTX010000168.1 GCA_027035825.1 Mariprofundaceae bacterium | reverse complement strand
TCCACCTGGCGGCGGGCGAGGCGGCGTTGCCCATGGACGCGCCGCTGCATTTCTCCCGCCTGACGACCCGCTTCCGCTTCGCCGCGCGCGCATCCACCCGCGCCCGGCTGATGCTGCCGCGCCTGCGGCTGGAGCTGGGCGCGGCCGGCCGGCAAGGCGTGCTCTCCGGCCGCGCCGCGTTCTACGCCGGCGGCGCGCTTGCGGGCACGGCGCTCATGCGGCGCGGCCAACGCGCGCAACGCGTGGCGCTATCCGGCGTCTGGCCGGAGCTGGAGGCGCTGCTGGGGAGCGGCGAGGAAACCCATGCGCCGGCGGCCGCGGCGACTGGCAACAGCGGCGGCAACCGCGGCGACGAACGGCGCGTCAGTCGCCCTTCAGGGTCTGAAGGAACTCGATGACATCGCGCCGGTTCCGCGGGTCCTGCATCTCCGGCAAGGTCGGCATGGTCAGGCCGTAGGGGTTGGACTCGACCAGCGCCTTGGCCGTTTCGTCCCGCTTGGCGAACGCGGCAGGGCTGGTCAGCCACTGATCCTCCCATTCCGGCGTGTGGCGTTCCATCACGTCGCGCAGGCCCGGAGCGCCGACGGGGCTGGTCTCGTAATCGGTGCGATGGCAGTGGGTGCAGATGGTCTGGAAGATCTTGCGTCCATGCTCGACGTCGGCGACGGCCTTGCTTGCGGCCTGCCCGCCCGCTTCCGCCGGACTTGCATTGCTCCCGGGCTGCTCGCTCGTCGCGGGCTTGCCGCCCTGAGACTCCGGCTGCGCCTTGGACGCACCGGCGGCCAGCGCCGCGGCGGCATTCAGGCCCAGCGCGGCCAGCGCCATGACCCACCACGCGGCGCGAACCCCAAGCAGAACGGGCCGCTGCCGGCAGCGCCCGCGATGCCGCCTCCCCATCGTCCCCTCGAACCCGACGCGCATGGGCAGACTGTAGGCAAGCCGCAAGCTCGCCGCAAGATGCAAAAACAGCGCTCGCGGATTGCCTGCGCCTCGCGGCTGGTTCATCATGCGCCGCCTGCGGCATTCCCGCCGCCCGGAGCAGAATGATGCATGTTTCCAGTCTGACCGCCCTCTCGCCGCTGGATGGCCGCTATGCGGGCAAGGTTGCCGAGCTTCGTCCCGTGTTCAGCGAGTTCGGCCTGATTCACGCCCGCGTGCAGGTCGAAATCCGCTGGCTGCAAATGCTCTCGGCGCATCCGGACATCCCCGAGGTGCCGGCCTTTTCCAATGAGGCGACCCAGGCGCTGGAATCCGTCGTCCGCGATTTCGACGAAAAGGACGCGGCGCGCGTCAAGAGCATCGAAATCAACACCAACCACGACGTCAAGGCGGTGGAATACTTCCTCAAGGAAAAGCTGGCCGCCGTGCCGGAGCTGGCCGCCGTGTCCGAGTTCCTGCACTTCGCCTGCACGTCCGAGGACATCAACAACCTGTCGTATGCGCTGATGCTCAAGCGGGCGCGCGAGGAGGCGCTGCTGCCGCGCCTGGACGAGATCATCGCCCGCCTGACGGAGGGCGCGCATGCCATGGCCGACGCCGCGATGCTGTCGCGCACGCACGGCCAGCCCGCCAGCCCCACGACGATGGGCAAGGAATGGGCCAACGTCGTCTGGCGCCTGAAGCGACAACGCGAGCAGCTGGCCGCCGTGCCGGTCATGGGCAAGATCAACGGCGCCGTGGGCAACTACAACGCCCACCTGGCCGCCTACCCGGACGTGGACTGGCCGGCGGCGGCCAGGCGCTTCGTCGAGTCCCTGGGACTGGCCTGGAACCCGTACACGACGCAGATCGAGCCGCATGACTACATCGCCGAGCTGAACGCCGCCGTCGGCCGCGCCAACAACATCCTGCTCGATTTCTGCCGCGACATCTGGGGCTACATCTCGCTGGGATATTTCCGCCAGATCGCCATCCCGGGCGAGGTCGGCTCCTCCACGATGCCGCACAAGATCAACCCCATCGACTTCGAGAACGCCGAGGGCAACCTGGGGCTTTCGAACGCGATCCTGTCACACCTGGGCGACAAGCTGATGGTCTCGCGCTGGCAGCGCGACCTCTCCGACTCCACGGCGCTGCGCAGCCTGGGCGCGGGGCTGGGCCATGCGCTACTGGCCTGGAAATCGGTGCTTCGGGGCATGGGCAAGCTGGAGCTGAACCGAGACCGGCTGCTGGACGACCTGGACGGCGAGTGGGAGGTGCTGGGCGAGGCGGTGCAGACGGTGATGCGCCGCCATGGCCTGCCCAACCCCTACGAGCAGATGAAGGAGCTGACCCGCGGCAAGCGGATAGACGCCGACCGGCTGCGCGCCTTCATCGAGGGGCTGGATATCCCCCAGGATGCCAAAAAACGGCTGCTGGCGCTGACGCCGGCCGCCTATACCGGCAACGCCGAGGAACAGGCCCGGAACATCTGAGCGGAGAGCCCCAGTCGGAATGCCCGGGCTGTCCGAGCGAAATTGGCAGACAGCATTGGGGCGAACAGCATTGGCGGGTGGAACTGGCAGGCGTCAGGCCTGCTGGCGCAAGGCCTCCGGCAGCGCGAACGTCACCTTCTCCTCGGTGACGCGCAGCGTCTCCACCGCCTCCGCGCCCATCTCCCGCAGGCGATCGACCACCCCGCGCACCAGCACCTCCGGCGCGGACGCGCCCGCCGTCACGCCCACGTTTTCGGCCGTCTCCAGCCATGCCGGTTCAATGCCCGACGCATCGTCAATCAGCCAGGCGCGCGCGCCCTGCCGCTCGGCCACCTCGCGCAGGCGGTTGCTGTTCGATGAATTGGCCGAGCCGATGACCAGCACCACGTCGCAGCGTTCGGCCAGTTCGCGCACCGCCCGCTGGCGGTTGGTGGTGGCGTAGCAGATGTCGTCCTTGCGCGGGCCGACGATGGCCGGGAACCGGCGCTTGAGCGCGGCCACCACTTGGGCCGCGTCCTCCACCGACAGCGTCGTCTGCGTCACGTAGGCCAGCCGCTCGGGATCGCGCACGGCCAGCCGCTCCACGTCCGCCTCGTTCTCCACCAGCAACACCACGCCCTCGGGGGCCTGTCCCATCGTGCCTTCCACCTCCGGGTGCCCGGCATGGCCCACCAGCACCACCTGTCGCCCCTCGCGCGCATGGCGCAACAGTTCCAGATGCACCTTGGTGACCAGGGGGCAGGTGGCGTCAATCACGCGCAGGCCGCGCGCCTCGGCGCGCTCGCGCACGGCGCGGCTGACGCCGTGGGCGGAGAATATCAGGATCGCGCCGTCCGGCGCCTCGTCCACCTCATCCACGAACACCGCGCCGCGGGCGCGCAAGTCCCGCACCACGTGCCGGTTGTGCACGATTTCGTGACGCACATAGACCGGCGCGCCGTGGATCTCGAGCGCCCGCTCGACGATCTCGATGGCCCGATCCACGCCCGCGCAAAAGCCCCTCGGCTCCGCCAGCCACACCTTCATCCGCGCTTCTCCTCGACGTTGGTGGAGGAAAGACTAGCATGTCCGGCAGGAAATGAACCCACACCAAGCATGGGGAGCAAGCGATGAGCGACGATGCATTGAATCCCGGCCAGCCGGCGCCGGACGTGGAGGCCGAGGCCTGGCCCGGCGGGCGGCTGAGACTGGCCGACCTGCGGGGGCGCTGGGTGGCGCTGTATTTCTATCCCAAGGACAACACGCCGGGCTGCACCAACGAGGCCAAGGATTTCCGCGACGCGGCGGCCGATTTCGAGGCCCTAAACGCCGTCATCCTCGGCGTCAGCCGCGATTCCATCGCCTCGCACCAGCGCTTCGCCGAGAAGCACGAGCTGCCGTTCCAGTTGCTGTCCGACCCCGACGAAACGCTCTGCCAGGCCTTTGACGTCATCCGCATGAAGAACATGTATGGCCGGCAGGTGCGCGGCATCGAGCGCTCCACCTTCCTGATCGACCTGGAGGGCGTCGTTCGCCATGCCTGGCGCAAGGTGCGCGTCAAGGGGCACGTGGCCGAGGTGCTGGAGAAGCTGCGCGAGCTCCGCGGCTGATGCTGGCGGGCAAGCGGATTCTGCTGGGCGTGGGCGGCGGCATCGCCGCCTATCGCGCGGCCGAACTCGCGCGCCTGATGATGAAGCAGGGCGCGGACGTGCAATGCGTCCCCACTCGGGCGGCAAGCGAGTTCGTCACGCCGCTCACCTTCGAGGCCCTGACCCGGCAGCCCGCCCCCTCGGAACTCTTCGACCTGACCCGCGAACGCGAGATGGGCCACATCCGCCTCGCCCGCGAGGCTGACGCCCTGCTCGTGGCGCCGGCCACGGCCGATCTCATCGCCCGCTTCGCGCACGGCATCTGCGACGACCTGCTGACTACGCTATTCCAGGTCTGCGAAGCGCCGGCGCTCCTGGCCCCGGCGATGAACGCCTCGATGTGGCAATCGCCCGCCACGCGGCGCAATGTCGAGACGCTGATGGATTCCGGCGTGCGCTTCATCGGCCCCGAGGAAGGCGAACTGGCCTGCGGCGAGCGCGGGCCGGGACGGATGAGCGAACCCGCGACCATCATCGAGGCGCTGGCGCCGCTCGTCACGCCGCGGCGCCTGGCCGGCCAGCGATGGGTGGTGAACGCAGGGCCCACCTGGGAGCGCTGGGACGACGCCCGCGTGCTGACCAACCGCGCCAGCGGCCGGCTGGGCGCGCACCTGGCCGCCTGGGCCTCCGCCATGGGCGCGCGGGTCACGCTCGTCTGCGGGCCCGGCGTGCCGCGCGCGCCGGCAACGGTGGGGCGGATCAACGTGGAGTCGGCAGGCGAGATGATGACGGCCTGCCTGGAGGCCGCGGATGGCGCCGATGTATTCGTGGCCACGGCGGCCGTAAGCGATTATCGCTTCGCCGAGCCGGTGTCTGGCAAGGCCCGGCGCGGCGATGGTCCCCTCCAGGTCACGCTGGAGCCGAACGAGGACATCGTGGCCCGCATCGCCGCCATGCCCGGACGCCCGCGCAAGGTCATTGCCTTCGCCGCCGAAAGCGACAACCATGTGGAGCGCGCGCGCCGCAAGATGGCCGCCAAGGGCGCGGACGCCATCTTCGCCAACGACATCCGCCACATGGGCGACGACACCGGCTCCGGCTGGTGGGTCGCCGGCGATGTCGAGGAGGGAATCGTCTGCGAGCCCAAGGCGCATCTCGCGCGCTGGATCATCGAACGCATCATGGAGCTTGCCGCATGAAACCCGAGGCCATCCGCATCCGCATCCAGCGACTGCCCCACGGCGAGGGGCTGGAACTGCCGCACTACGCCAGCCTTGATGCCGCCGGCATGGACTTGCGCGCGGCCGTCGAGGAGAACGCCGTCCTGCAACCCGGCGAGCGCATGCTGGTGCCCACCGGCTTCGCGATGGCGCTGCCGGCCGGCTACGAGGCGCAGGTGCGGCCCCGCTCGGGCCTGGCGCTCAAGCATGGCATCACGGTGCTGAACAGTCCCGGCACCATCGACGCCGATTATCGTGGCGAGGTCGGCGTCATCCTCGTCAACCTGGGCCAGCACGTGTTCCACATCCAGCGCGGCGATCGCATCGCCCAGATGGTCGTGGCGCCGGTCACCCGCGCCGAGTGGATGGAAGCAGCCACGCTGGACGCCACCGAGCGCGGCGCGGGCGGCTTCGGCAGCTCCGGAAGGAACTGAGGCCGGTGCTGGAACTGCTGGAATCGCGGCGCGCGCATTACCTGCTGGCGGCGCTCTTGCGCATCGCGGCCAGCGACCGGCCCGTGTCCGGCAAGGCGCTGGCGGAGCAGATGCGTTGCCCTCGCCGCTACCTGGAGCCGGATCTCCAGGCCCTGACCGCCGCCGGCGTGCTGGAGTCCCGCCGCGGCGCGGGCGGCGGCTACCGGCTGGCCATGAATCCCCACCGCGTGTCCCTGGAGCTCATCCTGCGCTGCATGGATGCGCGCGAGCCGCCCCTGCCGGACGATGGCGGCCCGCTGCTGGCGCAGGTGGCGCGGCCGGTGCTGGACGCGCTGCGCCAGACCTGCCGGGAAGCGCTGGCGGCGGTGACGCTGGCCGACTGCCTGGATCGGGCGCAGGCGGCCGGGCTGCTGGATCGCGCCGGCAGCGCGCCCAACTTCAGCATCTGACGCGTTCCACATCCCAGACCGTGACCGCCGTTGTCAACGCCGCCGGCCTGCTCTACCGGACGGCGCTGGACATCCTGATCGGGCGCGAGAACGCAGGCTCAATCCCGAATGCGCCGCGCCTCGTGGCATTCAATGCCTGGCCGCACCCGCAGCTGCACGATCTCGTCCGCCACGCGAAGGACTTTACTCTGCACCAACACCGGCGCTCGCTGGCCCTGGACATGACCGCCATGGGCCTGACCGTCGCGCCGCCCGCGCCGGATGACGATGCGGGCGAAACCGGCATGGCCCTGGTGCTGGCCGGCGGCCAGCGGGCACAGTCACTGGGCTGGGCGGCGGTAGGGCTGGAAATGCTGGCGCCGGATGGCCTGCTGCTGTTCTGCGCCCCGAATGCCATGGGCGCGCGCGGTTATGCGCGACGGCTGCTGGAGCTTGCGCCCTCGGCCATCGTGACGACCAGGGCCAGAAGCCGTCTCCTCGTCCTCCGCAAGGCGGACGTGCGCGACTGGCCCGAAATCGCCCGCTGGCGCGAAGCGGCCCGCCCGCAACGACAACGGGACACCGGCCTGTGGACGCGGCCCGGCGTCTTCGGCTGGGAACAGGCAGACGCGGGTTCGCGCCTGCTGGCCGAGCGCCTGCCGCGAGACCTGGCCGGCCGCGGCATGGATCTCGGTTGCGGCATCGGCTTCCTGGCCGACCGCGCCGTGCACGCCAACCCCGAGATAGAGGCGCTGCATCTCGTGGACGAGGATGCGCTGGCGCTGGACTGCGCCCGGCGCAATCTGTCCCAATCCAATCGGGAAACGCGCGCTGCGGAATCCAGCCTCCGCATCCACGCGCACTGGCTGGACGCCACGCGCGAGGCGCTGCCGGACGAGCTGGACTGGGTGCTGCTGAATCCGCCGTTCCACGCCGGCGGTCGGCGCGACGTGGAGCTGGGGCAAACGATGGTGCGTGCGGCCTGCGAAAGCCTGAAACCCGGCGGCCGGCTGCTCATGGTGGCCAACCGGAAGCTGCCCTATGAGCCCATCCTGAACGCCAGCCTGAATCGCTGGCGACTGCTGCACCAGGGCGGCGGATTCAAGGTGATGGAAGGAATACGCTAGACCCGGAACGCCGCTTCAGGCTCAAGCTGATGCTGGAAAAAAGGAAGGAGAGGAAAGGGAAATGGTCGGGGTGAGAGGATTCGAACCTCCGGCCTTACCGTCCCGAACGGCACGCGCTACCAGGCTGCGCCACACCCCGACATGTCCATTCCCGTAAGGGCGCGCATCATAAG
>JALVTX010000167.1 GCA_027035825.1 Mariprofundaceae bacterium | reverse complement strand
CTGAAATCGCCATGCATGATGGCGAAACCTCGCCAGCGCAGGCGTTCCTCGCTCTCCGGCGTCAGCACGCCCGATAGACGCACATCCTGTCCGGGCAGGCGGGCGTCCAGCTCGCGAATGTCCACCACGCCCTGTCCCGGCAGGCGGAAATAGCCGTGCACCCGGCGCGCCGCCAGGTTCGCCGCCTCCAGCCGCGAGGCCTGGAGCGTGCCCACCCCCTGGGCCGTGGAAGCAAACCGCACGCGCACGTCGCGCATGCTGGCGGCATCCCACTGCAGGCGTTGGAAGACGCCGCGCAACACCCAGGGCCGGCCTCCCCCACGAGCGCCTCCACCCACGTCCGCGGCCTCCAGAACATCCCAGTGCTCCGGCAGCGCCTGACGCGACAGGAATTCCGAGCGGACATCCACTTCCAGCGGCGTCCTCTTTTCCTCGCCGGCTCCCCGACCAAAAGGAAAGTTCAGGCGAATGCCGCCGGTGAAGGCCGGCGACTGGATGCTTTTCAGATTCAGCAACAGGCGGCGCTGATCCATCCGGCCCTCGCCCTGAATACGCGGGAATCCCCCGCGGCTGACCAGCGACTGGATCTCCACGCCATCCCCATCCGCCGCCGGCGCCCCGATGGCCTGCATGGTCCAGGCCGCGCCCTGCCGCTTGTCCGCGCCCAGCAGATGCTTCCAGGCCGCCGCCCTCAAATCGAGGTTCAGGCGCCAATTGCCGTCGAACCGCATTTCCGCCCGCGCCGTGCCGGCCGGCGCATCCAGGGGCAGCCGCCAGCGCCGAACGAGATCGGCAAAGGCGGCGCGGGCCTGCAAATGCATGGAATCCAGCGCCCACCCTTCCCGGCCTCGCCCGTGCAGGGCCGCATCAAGCTGGCCCGCATAGGTGTCGTACTGGATGGTCATGCCCCGGATGACGATGCGCCGGGGCGCCTTGCGACCGCGCGCCTGCCAGCGCAAGACCCCGCCCGAAAGGCGGACGGGACGCCCCTTGAACTCGCCTTCCCAGGCCACGTTGGGCGACAGCTCCACCCACCCTTCGGGCTCGCCAGAATGCGCCGGCCAATGCAGCGAGAACCGGGCCAGTGCGGGGCCCTGCCGCCATCGCCAGGAGTCCGGAACCGGCATGTCGCGCCAGCGCAGTAACCGGGGCAGATCCACCTCGCCCCGACCCTCCACGCTCAGCGCCGGGAGCTTCCAGTCCGCCAGCTTCACCCTGCCGTCCAGGTTGCCGACGCCGTCCGGAAGCACGGCGTGTCGCACCTCCAGCTCGAACCCGTGCGCGCCCGCCGCCAGCGTTCCGTCCAGATGGGTGATCGCACCGGCATCGCCCGGCAGCGGCGCATCCGCCTCGTGCAGCGTCCCCTCCAGCTTCCAGCCCTCGCGTCGCCAATGCCGGATGTCCGGCGCCAGCCAGGGATTGGCTTGAGGCAGCGTCAGTTCGGCCGCGATGTGATCCATCGTGCCGTGGGCGATGCGCGCCAGCCACGCTCGCCAGCCGGGTGTCGCCCACCGTCCGCCCCACCGCGCCAGCGCCGGCAGGCTCGCCATGCCGTCCGTGACATGTGCATGCAGCACGCCACCCTTCCAGTCGCCGCGCATCGTCAAGCGCTGCCCGCCCAGCGCCCAGTCCGCCCGCTCCCAGCTCACGGCCTCAGGCCGCAGCGGATTGTCGCCCCGAATCCGCGCCCGCACCTTCAGCTGGTCGAACGCCAGCGTTTCGCCACCCTGAAGAATGCGAACAGGCGCGCCGCCGCGAGCGGACAATCGGGCCCGCACCCGCCATTCGCCGCGATCCAGCGCGCCCTGCACGCGCACCTCGCCCGCCGCGTCCCCTCGAATCCAGCCTCTGGCGCGCGGCGGCAGCCACCCCAGATCGCGGACGCGGGCGCGCAGATCCAGCGCCGTCCGCGCATCATTCCAGGACGCATCCAGGCGGATGCCCGGCGCCCCGACGGTGGCTCGTCGCCTGGCCCCGTCCAGATGCAGCCGGAAACCAGGCAACCGCCATGTTTCTTCCGGCAGCTCCAGCAAGAGCGTCGCGTCCTCGATGTCAAACCGGGTGGACGGCAAGGCCGGGAGGCCGGCCAGAAACGAACCGGCGGCCTGACCGGCAAGGGCATCGGCAAGCCTCAAGCGCATGGCGCCGCCCTGTACGCGCAGGCTCAAGGGATGCACGTGTCCGGAAAGAAGCGACCAGAGGGAAAGCCGGACGGACAGGCGGGCATGATCCAGGCGCACCTGTCCGCCGCGGCTGACGAAGCTCACGTCCTCGCCCCGAAGCCAGAACTGCCCGGCCCAGCGCCACGACAGGCGCCCCAGTTGCAGCTCGGCCAATTGCCACCGTTCGCTCAAGAGCGCCTTCAGTTCCGGCCGCAGCGAGTCCAGGGGCGGCGCCTGCCAATAGACCCACGCCAGCGCCGCCGTCGCGCACAGCGCGAGCAGCAGCAGTATCCGCCGGCAGGAGGCGAGCAGCCGGATCAGCTTATGCGACATGCATCGCGATCGTGGGCAACCCCGAGTGGTAGGCCCTCCTAGCTCTTCGCCTTGTCCTGTCCCCGAAGCTTGTCCACCCGCTTCTTCAGATCGGCGAGGAACCCATCCAGCCCCTTCTGGCTGACCGCCTGCTTGAAGTCGTTGCGGAAGGTGCTGACCATGCTGATGCCCTCGACCTTGATGTCATAGACGCGCCAGCCGTTCTTGCGGTGCACCAGCTTGTAGAGCACGGGCGTGCGCTTGCTCTCGTCCACCACCTCCGAATGGACGATGGCGATGCGACCCTTGGTCTTGACCGAACCGTAGGTCACCTTCTGGTTGTGGTATTCCGACAGCCGGTTGCCATAGGAGCGCTCCAGCAGTTCGCGGAACGTGGCCACGAAATCCTTGCGCTGTTCCTCGCTCAGCTTCTTCCACGGCTTGCCCAGGGCGCGTCGGGCCATCTCGCGGAAATCGAAGTAAGGCTCCACGGCCTGGCGGATGGCCTCGCGGTCGGCGTCGGTGATCGTTTTGGGATTGGGGCGCGATTTCAGCACCTGGATGACGCCATTGACGGCGGTCTCCACCACCGCCTTCGGATCATCGTCCACCCCGGCCAGTGCCTGCGACATGGGCAGCGCCGCCAGCGCCAGCATCATCATCAGTTTCTTGAACATGTCTCGCTCCTTCGTCTGGTTTGTCGGCAAGTCTGGCAGACTCCCCGCCTTCGGCACAGGGGAACGGTCACCCCGGCCGGGCGCGCTTTTCGCCCCTTCAACACCCCGCCCGCATCAGTCGTTGTTCTTGCCCGAGAACACGTACTTGGCGATCAGATCCTCGATGCTGATGGCCGATTCCGTCTCCTCGATGCTGTCGCCATTGGCCAGGTACTGGTCATCGCCGCCCTGAGAGATGCGCACGTAACGGTCGCCAATGATGCCCTTGGTGCGAATGGAGGCGATGGCGTCGGCGGTGAGCTTCACGCCGTCGTGAATGCGGAGCGACAGTTCGGCCTGATCGTCGTCGTTCAGGCTCACATTCTCCACGCGGCCGATGACCACGCCGGCCATCATCACGTCCGCGCCCGGGCGAATGCCGCCGGCGTCGTCGAAATCCGCCGTCACCACATAGCCGCTCGCGCCCAGGCCGCCCACCTCGCCCAGCTTCAGCGCCATGTAGAACATGCCGACGATGCCGAGAAACACGAACAGCCCGACGACGATTTCCATGCGTTTGTATTCGCTCATGTCTTCTCTCCGCTTCTCACAGGAAGAACGATGTGAGGATGTAGTCCAGCACCAGCACGCCAACCGACGACAGCACCACCGCCTGGGTGGTGGCGCGGCCCACGCCCTCGGTGGTGGGCGTGGCGCGGTAACCGATGTAGGTGCAAATCACGCCGACCAGGAACCCGAAACCCACGCCCTTGATCCATCCGGTGTTGATGTCGTGGCTGGTCACCTTGGCCTGCATCTCGGCGATGAACGCGCCGGGATTCACGCCCAGCAAGTCCACACCCACGAGGTAGCCCGCGCCGATGCCGATGAGGTCGAACATCGCCACCAACAGCGGCAGCGACAGCGTGGCCGCGATGATGCGCGGCATGATGATGCGGGCGCGCGGATTCACCGCCATCATCTCCAGCGCGTCCACCTGCTCGGTGACGCGCATGATGCCGATTTCGGCGGTGATGGCGGAGCCCGCGCGGGCGGTGAGCATCATCGCCCCCAGCACCGGCCCCAGCTCGCGGATGATGGACAGCGCCACCCCGGCGCCCAGCAATGACTCCGAACCGAATTTCGACAGCGTGTAGTAGCCCTGCAAGGCCAGCACCATGCCGGTGAAGGCCCCGGTCAGGGCGATGATGGCCACCGAGCCCACGCCGATGTTGAAGATTTGAATCACGATGTGACGGCCCTGCCACGGCGGCGCCGCGACCAGCCCCAGCGAGGATGCCGACAACGAAGCCGCGTCGCCCAGCCGGCCCGTCATGCCCAGAAAGCCGCGCCCCAGCCATCCGAGGAAATTCGCCGCCCGGTTCATGGTCGCATCCTCACCGTGCCGGGATGACTCAGCAAGTCGTCCAGGTACGAGGTCGTGCTGCGCGAGAACGGGATGGGGCCGTCGGGCCGACCCTCGATGAACTGGCGCACGCGCTCGTCCTCGCTGTGGCGGATGTCCTCCGGGCCGCCCTCGGCGATGACGCGCCCCTGCCAGAGCAGCACCACGTGGTCGGCGATGGACAGCCCTGCCTGCACGTCGTGCGTCACCACCACCGAGGTGCGATGCGACTTCGTGCTCAGGTCGTGGATCAGCGTGGTGATGACCCCGGCCGAGATTGGATCCAGGCCCGACGTGGGCTCGTCGTAGAAGACGATGGCCGGATCCATCGCAATGGCGCGGGCCAACGCCACGCGCTTGGCCATGCCGCCGGACAGCTCGGACGGCATCAGGCGCTCCATGCCGCGCAGGCCCACCTGCTCCAGCTTCATGGTGACAATGGTGCGAATCACGTCCTCGTCGAGGTCCGTGTGCTCGTGCAGCGGGAAGGCGACGTTGTCATAGACGTTCAGCGAATTCAGCAACGCCGAGTACTGGAACACCATGCCCATCATCTCGCGCAGTTCGTACAGGCGCTTGCGCGGGATGTGAACGAAATCCTCGCCGGCGAACTCGATCTCGCCCGAGGTCGGCTTCTCCAGCCCGGCGATGAGCCGCAGCAGCGTGGTCTTGCCGGAGCCGGAGCCGCCCATGATGACCGTGGTCTGCCCCTTGCGCACGTGCAGGTTCACGCCGTCGAGCGCGGCGACGTCGCCGTACTTCTTGCACAGGTTGGCGCAACGAATCATAGATGAAACGCTAGCCGCCCCGGGCTTGGAGACAAGGGGCGCCTTCATGCCGGCGCATCCAGCAGATCGCGCAGCCTGTGGCCAATGGCCTCGGCATCCAGCCCCAGGTCGCGCAGCACCTCGGCCTGCGCGCCCTGCGGCGGGAACGCATCCGGCATGCCCATGTGCGCGAACGGCCCCTGCCAGCCCTGCTCGAGGGCCAGGCGGGCGATGGCCTCGCCAATGCCGCCGGCCGCCGCGCCCTCCTCGACCACCAACAGCGGCTTGCCCGGTCGCAGGCGTTCGGCGATGGCATCCTCGTCCAGCGGCTTGATGAAACGCAGGTTCAGCAACGCCAGGTGCGCGCCCCGCTCGCGGCGCAAGGTATCCACGGCCGCCAGGGCGTCGCGCACGCGGCTGCCCACGGCCACCACCAGGCCATCCTCGCCCTCGGCCAGCGCCTCCGCCCGGCCCACCTCCAGCGGCTCGGGACGTCCGCGCTCCACGCCGTAGCCCGCGCCGCGCGGATAGCGAATGGCGGCGGGGCCATCCAGATTCAGCGCCGTGGCCAGCATGTCCGCCAGCTCCTTCTCGTCCTTCGGCACCATGATAACGAGGTTCGGCACGCAACGCAGGAAGGCGATGTCGAAGCCGCCGGAATGGGTGGCGCCGTCCGCCCCGACCACGCCGGCGCGATCCATGCACAGCGTCACCGGCAGGTTCTGGATGCAGACGTCGTGGATGATCTGGTCGTAGGCCCGCTGCATGAAGGTGGAATAGATGGCCACGAAGGGACGCAAGCCCTCGGCCGCCATGCCGGCCGCGAAGGTCACCGCATGCTGCTCGGCGATGCCGACGTCAAAGCAGCGCTCGGGATGCCGGCGGGCGAAGCGCGCCAGCCCCGTGCCGCCCGGCATCGCGGCGGTGACGGCCACGATGCGCCCGTCCTCGCAGGCCAGCTCGGCCAGCGTCTCGCCGAAGACCTGCGTCCAGGTCGGCGCGCCGTCCGCGCGCTGGACCGGCTGGCCGCTGGCGGCGTCATAGGGCCCCAGGCCGTGCCAGGTTTCCGGGTCTTCCTCGGCGGGGGCGAAGCCGAAGCCCTTGCGGGTGACGACATGCAGCAGGATCGGCCCGTCCAGGTGCTTGCAGTTCTCCAGCGTCGGTAGCAGATGCTCGAAATCGTGTCCGTCAATGGGCCCGATGTAGCGAAAGCCCAGCTCCTCGAACAGCGTGCCCGGCGTCACCATGCCCTTGACGTGCTCCTCCAGCCGCCGCGCCGCTTCCAGCGCCGCCGGCGCCTTCTCCAGCACCTTGCGCGCCGCCTCGCGCATGCTCACGTAAGGCTTGCCGGTGATGAGCCGCGCCAGGTAGGAGGAAATCGAACCCACGTTCGGCGCGATGGACATCTCGTTGTCGTTGAGGATGACCAGCAGCCGGCGCCGGCCGCCGCCAGCGTTGTTCAGGCCCTCGAAGGCCATGCCGCCGGTCAGCGCGCCGTCGCCGATGACAGCGACGACATGGTGATCGCCGCCCTGCAAATCGCGCGCCACGGCCATGCCGTAGGCGGCGGAAATCGAGGTGCAGGCATGCCCCGCCCCGAAGGGATCGTGCTCCGACTCGGCGCGCTTGGTGAAGCCGGACAGCCCGCCGTGCTGGCGCAGCGTGGGAATGCGCGCAAGCCGCCCGGTCAGCATCTTGTGCGGGTAGGCTTGGTGGCCGACGTCCCAGACGATGCGGTCGCGCGGGGAATCAAACAGGCGATGCAGGGCAATGGTCAGCTCCACCACGCCGAGGCCCGCTCCCAGGTGCCCGCCGATGGGCGCCAGCGTGCGGATGAGGTAGTCACGCATCTCGCGCGCCAGTTCCGGCAACTGCTTCTCGTCCAGCCGCTTCACGTCCTCGGGCCTGCGGATGCCGGCCAGGATCGGGTATGCCTCCATGTCCGGCATCGAATCCTGCTTGCCGCCCGTCTCGGGATGGACTGCTTCGCTCATGCGCGCCGCTCCAGGATGAAATCGGCCAGCCGCGCCAGCGCCCCGGCGCGCCCGCCGCCGGGGCCGCCCAGGGTCGCCAGCGCCTCCAGGGCC
>JALVTX010000166.1 GCA_027035825.1 Mariprofundaceae bacterium | reverse complement strand
GGACATGCGCGAAAAATAGCAGCTTTGCCCGCCGATGACAGGACGAAAGCCCGGAAACGGCGGGGGCTGGGAGGAGGGAGGAGGAAGGAACCCGCGTGCCGCTTCCGGGCCTGACGCCCGCGCATCAAAGGATGCCCTGACTTCTTTCTCTCTTATCGGCGCACGGGAGGAACACTTGAGCGCCAGTTCGTCATTTGCGCCCCGCACCTAATAGCCATATAATGGCCATATCACCCTTGGTTGCCGGAGGAACCTCATGGGCACGACCATCATCCGCGCGGTCATTGACCCCGAACTGAAGAAGGAAGCCAGCAAGGTGCTGAAGGAGTGCGGCCTGACGATGTCCGAGGCTGTCCGCCTGCTGATGACCCGCGTGGTCAAGGAGCGTGGCCTGCCGTTCGAGCTGTACCGGCCGAACGAGGCCACCTTGGAGGCGCTGGACGAGCTGGATCGCGGCGAGGGCGAGCGCTTCTCCGACGTGGACGAGGTCTTGCGGGATCTGAACCGCTCCTGAATGCGCGACATCGTCCGCTCATCGCGATTCAAGCGCGACTACCGGCGCGAGCTGCGCGGACGCCATGGACGCATCCTGGAACGCGAGCTGCGCCTGGTGCTGGAACATCTGGTCATCGGGCAGCCACTGCCCGAGCGATACCGGGATCATCAACTGGGCGGCGAATGGCGCGGCTGCCGCGACTGCCATCTACGGCCCGATCTGGTGCTGCTCTATCGCATCTTTCCCGACCGGCTGGAACTGGTTCGGCTCGGTTCGCACGCTGAACTCGGGCTGAAATAGCCCCGAATCAGTCCCGCATCGCCCTCCGCACGGGCGCAAACGAGCGCCGATGCTGCGGGCAGGGGCCGTGTTCGGCCAGCGCTTGCAGGTGCCGGGCCGTGCCGTAGCCCTTGTGGCCATCGAAGCCATAGACGGGCCAGCGATGATGCAGCCGGCGCATCAGGCGATCGCGCACCACCTTGGCCACGATGGAGGCGGCGGCGATCTCCTTCACCGCATCGTCGCCGCCAATCACGGCCTCCACCGGCACGGCCAGCGGCGGCGGCCGGTTGCCGTCCACCAGCACCCGCGCGGGCCTGGCTTCCAGCCCGTCCACGGCGCGGCGCATGGCCAGCATCGTCGCTTCCAGGATGTTCAGCCGGTCAATCTCCTCCACGCTCGCCTGAGCCACGGACACGGCCCGCGCATGCCGGCGCAGATGGTGATACAGCCGGTGGCGCTTCTTCTCCGACAGCTTCTTGGAATCGCGGTAGGCATCGCGCATCGGGTCGTCCGGCCGCAGGATAACGGCGGCAGCCACCACCGGCCCCGCCAACGGCCCGCGGCCCACCTCGTCCACGCCGGCGATCACGTGCCCTTCCTTCTCAACCCCGCAGGCAGGCGCCGAAACGCTGCTCCATGGCGACGACGATGGCCTCGGACACGGCGTCGGATTCCGCCTGCGTCAGCGTCCGATCCGGGGCCTGCAACGTGAACCGCACGCCGAGGCTCACCTTGCCCTCGGGCACGCCCTGACCCGCATAGCGGTCGAAGATGCGCGCATCCACGAGCAGGCTACCGCCGGCCTTGCGCGCGGCGGCCAGCACGTCCTCGGCGCGCACGTCGCGGTCGAACAGGAACACCAGGTCGCGCTCCACACCGGGGAACTCCGGCAGCGGCGCGAACTTCGGCCGCTTGGCGCC
>JALVTX010000165.1 GCA_027035825.1 Mariprofundaceae bacterium | reverse complement strand
CCGCGATACAATGAAGTGTCGGCGCACTGGTCTTGCAACCTGTCGTCCCGGACCGATGCGAACCGAACGGGAGCCCAATCTCCCGCCCGTGCGCAAGCCCCCGGAGGGGAAGCCTGACGGCGTGGATGCGGCGCCCACCTGTGAAACAAAGGGTTCGGTTTCACAGGTTGCAAAACCAGTTCGCTGACACTATAAAGAAGATGAAACTTCCCCCGGGGCCTGCCGTTCCTTCCTCCCTCCCCTCAACCCACCGGCAGGCCCTTTCTCTTTGCGCCACACCCTTGTTGTGACGGTATCGCCGTCATGCGACGAGCGAACAACGGGCAGGAACGGATTTGCATCCCCTGAATGCCGGGCTTGACTCCATACCTTGGTACGGGGTTTATCCTTGAGCCATGAAACAGCAAACCATTCGCTGGGTCGCAAAAGAAGCCGACGTCAACGCCCAGACCGTTCTCTACTACGAACGCCGCGGCTTGCTGCCCGCCCCACGCCGTGCCGCCAACGACTATCGCTTGTATGATGACAACGCCGTCCGACGCATACGTTTCATCAAGCGCGCGCAGGAACTGGGATTTTCATTGAAGCAAATCGCCGCGCTGCTGGCCTTGCTGGAGCGGCAGGGTGCGAGCTGCACCGAGATCAGCGCGATGGCGGCCAGCCATCTCGAAGACATCGAGCAGAAGATCCGTGACCTCGAACGCATGCGACAAGCGTTGATCCCGCTCGTGGATGCCTGTCCCGGCAAGGGGCCGCTGAACGCCTGCCCGATTCTGGACAGCCTGGAAGGAGACGAATGATGCGCTACATATGGATGGTCGCGCTTGCCGCCGGCCTGGTCGCACCGACCGTCATTGCTCATGCGGGGCCAATCACCTTCAACTCCGCCCTGCCCGTGGCCGACGGCATGAGCATTCTCCGCAGCCAAATCAAGCTGGTGCGCAAATCCGGCGATGCCACGCCCGCGGGGCGGGTGCTGAATGCCACCGCAACGCCCGTCGTGCTGGCCTACGGCGCCAGCCCCAGGCTGGCCCTGTTCGGCGTGCTGCCCTACGTGGACAAGCGCCTGGATGTGACCGTGGGCGGAACGCGCATCCGGCGCGGCGCGCGGGGCATTGGCGATGCGCTGCTCTTTGGCCGCTACACCGTGATCCAGGTGGACAAACCCGGCGACACCCTGCGCGTGGCCCCGTTCGCGGGCCTGAAACTCCCGACGGGTTCACACACGCAAACGGATGCATTCGGCCCGGTGCCGCGCATCCTGCAACCCGGTTCCGGCTCCTGGGATCCGTTCCTAGGCCTGGCCGCCACCCGGCAAACGCTGGATTGGGAGCTTGATGCGGCGGCCAGATATCGGTTCAACACCGAGGCGTCGGGATTCCGTTTCGGCGATGAGGCGAGGCTCGATGCCTCATTCCAGTACCGGATGTTTCCACGCACGCTGGAGCGCGGCGGCGTGCCCGCCTTCGCTTACCTCGTGCTGGAATCAAACCTCATCTGGAATGGCAAGAACCGGGCTTCAGGCATCACCGACGCCAACAGTGGTGGCCTGGCGTGGAATCTTGCGCCGGGGCTGCAATATGTCTCCGACCGTTTCGTGCTGGAGACGGCCATCCAGATTCCTGCCGTGCAGCATCTGAATGGCACGGCCCTGAAATCGGACTGGATCTGGACGGCGGGTTTCCGCTGGAACTTCTTCTTTTAGGAGGCCCAACAATGACAACACTACGATTCCTGTTGCTGACCATCCTGTTGCTGACCGCGCCCCTGGCGCCGACAGCGGCGCAGGAAGCTGCCGCGCCATCGGCCACCATTACCGTGGATGGCCTGTCCTGCCCCTTCTGCGCCTACGGGCTGGAGAAGCATCTGAAGAAGGTGCCCGGCGTTGAACGCGTCGACATCAACATGAAGGACGGCCAGGCCATTGTGCACCTGAAACCGGACGCGCGAGTGGATGATGCGGCGCTGAAGGCCGCCGTAAAGAAGGCAGGCTTCACCGCCCGGCGCATCACGCGGCCATGATGTTCTCCAGGCTGTCCGGCCTGTTGCTCGCCGTGCTGGTAGCCGCCTGCACGAGCCCGGCGCCGAACGTGCAGGCCTGGGGGGCCAAGGGCAGCCTGCCGGGGCAGTTCAACGAGCCGTTCGATGTCGCCGTGGATCACGCCGGCTTCGTGTATGTCACCGATGTGCGCAACCGGCGGGTGCAGATGTTCGATGCCCATGGCGCTTTCCTGCGCGCCTTCGGCCAACACCTGTTCGAGAAGCCCGGCGGGATCGGCATCGGCCCGGACGGCAGCGTGTGGGTGACAGACTTCGACCTGGATCGCGTGTTCCGCTTCAGCAACCGGGGAAAGCTGCTGGATCGCTGGGGAAAGGCGGGAGACGGCCCCGGCGCCTTCGACGTGCCGGCGGATGTTGCGGTGGATTCGAAGGGATTCGTGTATGTCGTGGACGAATACCATCATCGCGTCCAGAAGTTCACCCCGAACGGCCATTTCATCCGGGCATGGGGGAAGAAGGGCAAGGTCCATGTCCTGCTCTCGGCCCTCAACTTCCTGTTGCCGGCGATGCGCCGCGGCGAGTTCGATTATCCCTCGCGCATCGCCGTTGGGCCTGATGACCGCATCTACGTCTCCGATGCCTACAACAACCGCGTGCAGGTGTTCGATGCGGACGGGCGCTGGCTGCAAAGCGTCGGCGGCCTGGGCCTGTGGGGCGGGCGCTTTCGCGTCGCCGCGGGGCTGGCCGTGGCCCGCGACGGTTCATTGTTCGTGGGCGATTTCTACAACAACCGCATCCAGCATTTCGACCGGCACGGACGCTTCCTCACCGCATGGGGCGGCAAGGGGCCCCGACCCGGCGAGTTCGCCGGCCCGACCGGCGTGGCGGTGAGTGCGGACGGCACGGTGTATGTCGCCGACTGGGGAAACCACCGGGTTCAGGCATGGCGGCCCTAGCCGCTGAACGCAGGGCCGCCATGATGGGCGACCCGCATGGAGCTCAACCCGGGAAACGGCAGATGTGACCGCGATCCGGACCGGTGGAGAGCATGCGCACCGGGCAGCCGCACACCTCCTCGATGCGCGCCAAAAGCGCCCGCGCATTGGCCGGCAGGCGCGCCGGGTCGGTGACGCCATAGGTGCTCTCGCTCCAGCCGGGCAGCGTTTCATAGACCGGCCGGCAGGCATCCAGGGCCCGCGCATCGGCCGGGATATGCGTCAAACGCTCGCCGTCCCGCTCGTATGCCACGCACAACTTTACCTCCGGCAGCCCGTCCAGCACGTCCAGCTTGGTCACGGCCAGCCCGGTCACCCCGGCCACGCGCACCGCGTGCCGCACCACGACGGCATCGAACCAGCCCGTGCGCCGCGGCCGGCCAGTGGTGGCGCCAAACTCGCTGCCCTTCTCGGCCAGGTGCCGGCCGGCCGGATCCTCCATGCCGTCGGCGTTGTAGAGCTCGGTCGGGAACGGCCCCGCGCCGACGCGCGTGGTGTAGGCCTTGCAGATGCCCAGCACCTCGTCGATCATCGCCGGCCCCACGCCCAGGCCCGCCAGCGCCGCGCCCGACACCGTGTTCGACGAGGTGACGAAGGGATAGGTGCCGAAATCCACGTCCAGCATCACCCCCTGCGCGCCCTCGAACAGCATGGCCGCGCCCGCTTCGTGGCGCTCGTGCAGCAGCTGCGACACGTCAGCCATCAAGGGGAGCAGGCGCTCGCGCGCGATGGCCAGCTCCGCGTCCACCTCGGCGCGGGACACCTCCGGCGCGTGGAAATACTCGCGCAGCAGGAAGTTCGTCCAGTCCAGCTGCTCGCCGATGCGCGCGTCCAGGTCGTCGGCAAGCAGGTCGATGAGCCGGATACCGCGCCGCGCCGTCTTGTCCTCGTAGGCCGGGCCGATGCCACGGCCGGTGGTGCCGATGCGGGCCTTGCCGCGCGCGGCCTCGCGGGCCGCGTCCAGCGCCCGGTGCCAGGGCAGAATCAGGTGGCAGCGATCGGAGATGCGCAGCCGCTCGGCCACCGGCACGCCCGCCGCCAGGAGCGCGTCCATCTCCTCGGCGATGGTCGAGGGCGTCACCACCGTGCCGTTGCCGATCAGGCACAGCACGCCCTCGTGCAGGATGCCGGAAGGCACCAAGTGCAGCACGGTCTTCTCGCCGCCAATCACCAGCGTGTGCCCGGCGTTCGGGCCGCCCTGGAAGCGGGCCACCACGTCCATCTCCGGCGCCAGCAGGTCGACGATCTTGCCCTTGCCCTCGTCGCCCCACTGGATGCCTATCGCCACAATGTTTGCCATGTCGTCCTCGTCGAAAAGATTGCGCGCCAGATTGCGCCCGATTCAGCCGTCCGCGCGCGCGCCGGCGTCCAGCCAGCTCCACAGGTCGCAGGAGAAGCCGGTGGCCGGCATGTCCCTCCCGTGCGCGGCCATCATCGCGTCGTAGCGGCCGCCGTGCAGCAAGGGCCTTGGCACGCCCTCGGCAAAGCCGGTGAAGACGATGCCGCTGTGGTAGAGGAAACGCGGCATCACCGCCGCGTCGGCGCGCACCGTCACCGCGCCATCCAGCCGCCGCGCCGCCGCGCGCGCGAGATCGAGCAGCTCGCGGGCGGCCATGTCGAATGCGTCGCCGAACAGACCCAGGGACTGCTCGAGCCAGGCCTCATCTGCCCGGCCCGATGCCAGTTCCAGCAAAGCCTTGCGCCGGTCGCCGGTGATGCCCGCCGTATCCAGCGCTGCCCGGGCATCCTCGGGCGACCGGCGCGCCATCACGTCCCGCCACGGCTCCAGGGGCGATGCGTCCCCGGCGTCCGCTGTCAGCAGCGCCCGCAACAGGCCCACGTGCCCCACCTGGAGCACCGGCCGCGAGAATCCCGCCGCCGCCATGCTCCGGGCGGCCAGCTCCAGCACCTCGGCATCGCCCTCGCCGCCGGCCACGCCCAGGCACTCCACGCCGGTCTGCCACTGCTGGCGGGAGCCGCGCCGCGATTCCGGCCGCGCCAGCATCACCGTGCCGGAATAGCACAGCCGCAGCACGGGCTCATGTTGCAGGCGGGTGGCGGCGATGCGCGCGATCTGCGGCGTCATGTCCGAGCGGATGGCCAACAGCCCCGCCCCCGCCGGGTCGGAGAACACGATGGTCTGGTCGGCCAGGAAGCGACCGGCGCCGGATTTCAGCGTCTCGGGCCGGTCGAGCAGGGGCGGGATCGCCTCGTCATAGCCGGCCTCCGCGAACAGCGCCAGCAGCCGCCCCTGCAACGCGCGCAGCGCCCGCGCCCGCGGCCCGAAGGCATCGTCCAGCCCCACGATGGGGCCCTGGCTCGCGGTCACAGATCCCCCAACTCGGCGTAGCGCACCATCAGCACGTTGGGCAGCGCGGCCAGTTGCTTCAGCACCGCCTCGCTGGGCGGCGTATCCACCTGAACCAGGGCCACGGCGTTGCTGGTGTCGGCCCGGCGGCCCAGCCGGAAATCGCCGATGTTGATGCCCGCCTCGGCCAGGATGCCGCCGATGGCGGCGATGACGCCCGGCCGATCCTCGTTCTGGATGAAGATCAGGTTGCCGGCCGGCGCGATCTCCACCTCGCAGGTGTCGAAGCTCACCAGGCGCGGCCGCGTCTCGTCGAACAGCGTGCCGGAAACGCAGCGCGACCCCTCGTCGCCCTCCACCTCCAGCCGGATCAGGGTGGCGAAGTTCTCGGCCGTTTCGCTCGCCGACTCCACGATCTCGATGCCGCGATCCCGCGCCAGCATGCCGGCATTGACCGCGTTCACCTCCTCCATGCTCTGCGACAGCAGGCCCTGGAGCATGCCATTGATGAGCGGCTTGCGGTTGATGTTCGCCGCCTGGCCGGCGAAATGCACGGTGATGCGCGAGTAACCGGGACGCATCGTCTGGCCGATGAAGCGCCCCATGCGCTCGGCCAGCAGCAGGTAGGGCGCGAGCTGGCGCTGTTCCTCCTCGGAGAGCGACGGCACGTTCACCGCGTTGCGCACCGTGCCGGTCAGCAGGTAATCCGCCATCTGCTCGGCGATCTGCACCGCCACGTTCTCCTGCGCCTCGGTCGTGGAGGCGCCGATGTGCGGCGTGAAGCTGACGTTTTCCAGCTCCAGCAGCGGGTAATCCGGCCCCGGCGGTTCCTGGGCATAGACATCCAGCGCCGCCGCGAACAGGTGACCGGACTTGCATGCCTCGTACAGCGCCGCCTCGTCCACGATGCCGCCACGGGCGCAGTTGACCAGGATCGCGCCCTTCTTCATGCGGGCGAGGATGTCCGCATTGATGAGATTGCGCGTGGCCTCGACCAGCGGCACATGGATGGTCAGCACGTCCGCCTGCTCCGCCAGTTCCTCGACCGATTCCACCTTGGTCACGCCCATCGCCGCCGCGCGCTCGTCGGAGATGAACGGATCATAGACCAGCACGCGCATGTGCAGGCCGCGCAAGCGGTCGCAGACGATGGCGCCGATGTTGCCGGCGCCGATGACGCCCGCCGTCTTGCCCGTCAGCTCCTTGCCCATGAAGCGGGACTTCTCCCACTTGCCGGCGCGCATCGAGGCCGAGGCCTGCGGAATGCGCCGGGCGGCGGCCACGATGTGGGCAATGGCCAGTTCGGCCGTGGTGATGGTGTTGCCGAACGGCGTGTTCATCACCACGATGCCGCGCCGCGAGCAGGTCTCGACATCGATGTTGTCCACGCCAATGCCGGCGCGACCGATGACCTTCACGCGGCGGGCGGCGTCCAGGAGCGGCCCGGTCAGCCTGGTGGCCGAGCGCACCGCGATGCCGTCGTAGTCGCCGGCGATGGCCAGCTTCTCCTCGACGGAGAGTCCCGGCCGGTAGTCCACCTCGATGCCGCGCGCGCGGAACACCTCCACGGCGCGCTCGCTCATCTTGTCCGCGATCCAGACGCGAGGCATGGAAGCGCCTAGCGGGCGGCTGCGGGGAAGCGGTCGGCCAGCACGGCCTGGGCGGCGGCCACGCCGCGTCCCATCTCCACCGGGTGACCGAACCGATCCAGCGCCATCTCGATGGCGCTGATGGCGGTGACGATGTCGAACACGTCATAGTAGCCCAGGTGCGCGATGCGCAATATCTTGCCCTTCAGGTGATCCTGGCCGCCGGCGAAGGTGACGCCCATCGTGTCGCGCAGATACTTGACGAAGGCCGCGCCATCCACGCCTTCCGGCACCCAGGCGCCGGTGGCCGAGGTGGCGGGCGCGGAGGACACCAGCCGCATGCCCAGCGCCTGCACCCCGGCGCGGGCGGCGCGGGCCAGCAGCGCATGGCGGGCATAAAGGTTGTCCAGCCCTTCCTCGAACATCATCTTCAGCACTTCGTTCAGGCCGAGAATCAGCGACACGGCCGGCGTCCAGGCCGTCGTGTCCTTGCCCGCCTGCTGGTTCTTGCGCTCGGTGGCGAGGTCGAAATAGAAGCGCGGGCA
>JALVTX010000164.1 GCA_027035825.1 Mariprofundaceae bacterium | reverse complement strand
AGCGGCCCGATGGCCTCGGAGACCAGCGTGACCAGGTAGGCGCCCGGGCGATCCGGCATGTCGAAGAACTCGCGCAAGGTCTGGAAGGCCGGCACCTCGACATCCCGCTGGTAGAGGTATTCCTGCTCGCCAGCCGGCGCCGCGCCCGCCCACGGCAGCAGCGCCAGCAGCGCCCATGCCCATCGCATCCGTCTCCGTCTCGTTCGAATCTGCATCAGCTCTCCGTCTCCCCGGGTTGAATGCCATACTTGTCACACAGGTAGCGCATCTTGTCCTTGGCGCGCTCGCCAAAGCCCAGCCAGCGCCCGGCGCGCACCTTCACCTGCCCGTTGCGTTTCAGGGCCGTGAGCACCAGCCGCCGCTCCACCTCGTCCAGCAGCCGCTCGGCGTTGACGCCCTCCTCGGGGAGCCTGTCCAGCCAGTCCTGGAGCAGGTCCTCGGGGCGCGCGCGGCCACCCGGCCCCTCCAGCGCCGGAATGCGCTCGATGCGCGGCCCATCGGCCAGCACCACCGCGCGCTCGATCACGTTCTCCAGTTCGCGCACGTTGCCGGGCCACGCGTAGCGCATCAGTTGTTCCATGGCCTCGTCCGAGAAATCCTCCACCGCCTTGTTGCACAGCAGCGCCTTTCGCGCCAGCACGTGCCGGGCCAGCAGCGGGATGTCCTCCGCGTGCTCGCGCAGCGGCGGCACGTCGATGCGCACGACGTTGATGAGGTAATACAAGTCGTCGCGGAACGCGCCTTCCTCCACCAGCCGTTCCAGCGGCTTGCGCGAGGAGCAGATGAGACGCACGTCGGTGGCCAGCTCGGCGTCGCCGCCCAGGCGCGAGAATGTGCCGTGTTCCAGCACCCGCAGCAACTTGCCCTGCACCCCGGCCGGCAAGGCCGCCACCTCGTCCAGGAACAGCGTGCCGCCGCTGGCCCGCTCCAGCCAGCCCAGCTTGCGCCGGGAAGCGCCCGGGAACGCGCCCTTCTCGTGGCCGAACATGTCCGATTCCAGCCGCCGCTCATCCAGCGCCGCGCAGTTGATGGCGATGAACGGGCCTTCGGCGCGGGGGCTGGCCGCATGCAGCAGCCGCGCCACCAGCTCCTTGCCGCTGCCCGTCTCGCCGCGGATGAGCACCGTGGACGGCGCGCCCGCCACCTGGGCCATCATCGCCCGCAGCGCCTGCATGGCCGGCGATTCGCCCAGCAGCTCGCGGCCGCCCTGGCCCTCGGCCAGCCGCGCCAGCTCCTGCTCCCGCACCTGGCGCGCGCGGGCCTCCATGGCCGCGTCGATGGCCGCGCGCACCTCGTCCGGGTCGAACGGCTTGCCGAAGAAGCCGATGGCCCCGGCCCGCTTCGCCCGAACCGCCAGCTTGCGTTGCTCGTGGCCGGTGACGACCACCACCGGCACGTCGGGGTTGTCCTCGTGCAGCTGCTCCAGGTAGCGCATGCCGATGTCCGGGTTGTCCGGCTCCGGCGGCAGCGCCAGATCGAGCACCACGAGATCCACGCGGTGGGCGGCCAGCTGCTCCTCGGCCTGCGCAAGATCGCCCGCCTCCAGCACCTCGTAGCCGTCCTTGAGCAGCAGCTTCAGGTTCAGGCGGTTGATTTCGTTGTCGTCCACCACCAGCACGACCGATTTCATGCCGCGACCTCCTTGCGCTCAGGCTGCCACAGCGGCAACCAGACGTGGAAGGTGCAACCTTTCCCCTCCCCGGGGCT
>JALVTX010000163.1 GCA_027035825.1 Mariprofundaceae bacterium | reverse complement strand
TTGATGATGCGCTCCACCTGGTCGGGCGACACCAGCCCCTCGGGCATGTGCCTGTTCAGGTCATCGTAGGTGATGAAGCCCTCGGCCTTGCCGCGCGCCATCAACTCGCCCAGATTCTGGAGCCTCAGCTGCTCTTTGTTCGGCATGAATCAACCTCGTCGTCGTTGTTGCTGTATCTCTTGATGACGCCGTTTCAGGCGCATCTGCTCCGGAAGCGAAAGGCCGCCTTGCCGCAGCCGCCGCTCGATGCTTCGGGCCTCCATCGCCAGGAGCAGGTCGGCAAAGTCCTCGTCGCTCACGTCCTGTTCATTGGCCAGGCGGGGCAGAACATCCGCCTGCGGAAACTCGACTTCCAGCGCCGCCGCCAACCCCGCATCGGCGGCCGCGCGCGACCCCGCCCAGCTCCCCGCCAATTCTAGGGCGCGCGTGTATAGCCGATGAAGCATGGGGTCGTCAAGCAAAATCTCCCTGCCGCCCTCCGGCAACCGCGCAAAACGCTCCGGCCGGAAGACCAGCGCGGCCAGGAATTGCTCCTCCATGGCCCGGCCCGGCGCGGCGGCGGCCACCGGCCCGGGCGCCGTCGCCGGGGCAGGCGCGGCGCCGCCCCCGGCGCGCAGGCGCACGCCCGTGGCCCGCTCGGCCTCCTGCCGCCAGACCTGCCGCAGGTAGTCATCGCCCATCGCGGCCAGCATCGTATCGGCCTTCTTGGCCATGCGCGCCCGTCCTTCCGGTCCGCGGCCGGCGAGGTTCGCCAGCCCCGCCAGCCACGTCTCCAGCACCGGCCGCGCCTGCTCCTCCATCCGGCGGGCGAAGGCCTCGGCCCCTTCCCTGGCCAGCAGGCTGTCCGGGTCTTCCCCCTCGGGCAGGTAAAGAAAGCGCGGCCCGTGCTCGGCCGCGAGCACCGGCAGCATCCGCTCCAGCGCCCGCCATGCCGCCTGGCGGCCGGCCCGGTCGCCGTCGAAGCAGAACACCGGCTCCGGATGCAGGCGCAGAATCTCGCGGATCTGCCGCTCGCCGATGGCCGTGCCCAGGGGCGCAACCGCCACCGGCAGGCCGTGCGCGTTGCAGGCCAGCACGTCCATGTAGCCTTCCACCACCAAAAGCTGCTTGCGCTTGCGAATCTCGTCGCGGTGCTCGAACAGGCCGTAGAGCAGCGAGGCCTTGTGGAACCACGGCGTCTCGGGCGAGTTCAGGTATTTCGGCTCGCCCGGGCCCATCAGCCGGCCGCCGAAGCCCACCACCTGCCCGCGCCGGTCGCGAATCGGGAACATCACCCGGCCCCGGAAGCGGTCGGCATAGCCGCGCTCGCCGCGAAACATCAGCCCCACGGCCTCCAGTTGCGCCAGCGTGCGGCCGTCGCCGCCGAAGACGCGCTGCATGAAACCATAGCCCGGCGGCGCGAAGCCCAGCCGCCAGTCGCGGATGATGCGCGCATCCAGCCCGCGCTGGCGAAAGTAGTCCCGCGCCGGCTGGCCCTCGGGCGCGCCCAGGGCCTGCTCGAAGGCGCGCGCCGCGCGGTCGAGCAGCGCCAGGCCCTGCCGGCGGCGCGCCTCCTCGCCGGGCTTCTCGGCCGCCTCGCGCGGAATCTCCAGCCCGACCTTCCCGGCCAGGTATTCGACCGCCTCGGGGAAGGAATAGCCGTCGTGCTCCATCAGGAACTGGAACGCCCCGCCGCCCTTGCCGCAGCCGAAGCAGTAGTAGAGCTGCTTGTCCGCCGACACCGAGAACGACGGCGTCTTCTCGTGGTGGAACGGGCACAGCCCCATGTAGTTCGATCCGGACTTCTTCAGTTGCACATGACGGCCGATGAGCTCGACGATGTCCGTCCGAGCCAGCACCTCATCCAGAAATGACGGGGGGAAATGGGCCATGAACCTTATCTAGCCGACGGGGCGGTAATACTCAACATGAAGGAGCATATTGTATGCCCCCGCCGGACAAATCCAATGAATTCACGATACGCAGGACGGTTCGCCTGGCTCCCTCATAACAACGACGATCACCAGATCACCGGCACGTCGTAGGCCGTGAAGTGCTCGTCGGCCGTGAGCACATGCATGCCCTCCGCCCGGGCCTGGGCGATGAGCAGTCGGTCAAAGGGATCGCGGTGATGCCAAGGCAGGGCGATGACGCCTTCCGCGTGGTGCGGCTCCAACGGCAGCCACCGGACGCCGTTGCGTCGCAACTCCTGCTGCAATGCCGGCTCCCAGCCGACGCGCAGCCTCAGCTTGCCGATGGAAATCTTGATGCACATCTCCCAGTAGCTGGCGATGCTGACATGCAGCGCGTTTTCCCGCTCGGCAAACGTGGCCCGCGCGCGCTCGGATAGCTTCGGAGAATCCTCCAGGAGCCAGATGAGGGCGTGAGTGTCGATGAGTATCTTCATGCGCCCTCGTCCGGCATGTAGGGCGCAAAATCCGGCAAGGGCTCGTCGAAATCCTCGGCCATCTCGATGACCATGCCCTTGAGCCCGCCCAGACGGCGCTCGGGCTTCCCTGCATCCAGCGGCACCAGCTTGGCCACGGGCTTGTTGCCGCGGGCAATAATGACTTCCTCGCCTGTCTGCACCTCCTGGATCAGTCGCGAGAGATGAGTCTTGGCTTCATGGATGTTGACCTGATGCATGGCTGCCTCCTTGGGAGAACCAAGTTAGTCCAGTCACATGACCAAGTCAACCTGCCGTTCTCAGTTGCACATGACGGCCGATGAGCTCAACGATGTCCGTCCGAGCCAGCACCTCACCCAGAAATGACAGCGGAACTTGTGGGGCCGCAAGTGACAACCTAGTGTCACTCGCATGAAGACGGAACTGGTCACCACCCTGAAGCGGCAGGCCACCCGCATCCTGGCCGACCTCCACCGCTCGAAGGAGCCGGTGCTCATCACCGAGCATGGCCGCCCCTCGGCCTACCTCGTGGATGTCGAGGATTACGAGCTCATGCAGCGGCGCATGCGCATCCTCGAAGGCATCGCGCGCGGCGAGGCCGCCATCGCCGAGGGCCGCACCCGCACGCACGACGAGGCCCGGGACGCGCTCTCCAAGTGGCTAAAATAAGCTGGACGGATCCGGCGCTTTCGGACCTCGACGGCATCGCCGAATACATCGCCCTGGACAACCCGCCCGCCGCACGCGCCCTCGTGCGGCGCGTGATGACCGCCGTGGAGCGTCTGCGGGATTTCCCGGAATCCGGCCACTTTCCCCCGGAGCTGGAAGGCGAACGCTACCGGGAAATCATCGTCGGCCCCTGCCGCGTCTTTTACCGGCTGGACAGCAACATGGCCTGGATCGTGCACATCATGCGCGGCGAGCGCCGGCTGCGCCGCTACCTGCTCGAATTCCCACTAGGCTGACTTACAGCGCGGCTGGCCTCAGGCTCTTTGCCGCCATGCTGGCCGAAATGCATGAGGCGTGGATCGGCCGCAAAATTAAGGGACGCATCTCGATTGACAGACACCTTGAAGCATGGAAAAATTTGCAATGTCGTTCTTGTTTGCGTAATCAGCATTGGGAGGGACAAAACAATCTGGAGGCATTATTGTGAATAAGAGAAATTGGCTTGCATCAGCAACAATCGTTTGCCTAAGCACGGTGGCTGCACCAGAAACTTACGCAGCAAATATTGTTTCTGCTGAAAACCCTGCCGCAATCCTGAATATTGCTAAGGGATATGGTAGTGCGGAACTCAAGAAAGATTCGAGCAACGATCCGCTTATCGTAGGACGAATTGATGGAAATAAATATGGCATTTTCTTTTATGGATGCCAAAACGGGAAAGAGTGTGATGACATCCAATTTGTTGCCTCGTGGGGCGGAGCAAGAGTTTCATTGAGAGATGTAAATAGATGGAACCACAAGAAGAGATTTGGCAAAGCCTACATCGATGATGATGGTGATCCAGTGCTACTGATGAGCGTCAACATTGATCATGGTGTAACTCAAGACAACTTAGAAGATACGTTTAATTGGTGGAGAAAAGCCCTAAATCTTTTTAAGAAAGAAATGATTGACCAATAGCTGCTAAACTCGGGCCCAAAGGCACAGTATGCGCCTTTGGGCCCGAGTTTGTAACTGGACTTACGCTTACGCGTTACGAAAATAGGCGGCAGGAGTTATTCAAAATGACAACCATTATCTCACCAGAAGAAATGAGCAATGAGAAAATGCAAGAGCTATTCAAAGCAGCTTATATGAAACCGAAGCTTGACGATAATGGATACGTAAGAATAAAAGGACCATCGGGTTTCTACCAAATAATTTCCGTTGACGGCAAGAAGAAACTATTAAAATTCATGTCAATTTTTGGCTTCAAAGATAATCGAAGCAGAGAAGAAAAACTAACTCTGATAAACAACCTTAATGATGGTGTTGTGTTTGCCCGTTTTTCTATGCCTAGAGGTGATGTTCTTTTAGCCGATTACTATATTCCTTATGCAGAAGGCGTGACGCCTCTTCAAATAATGAATTGCATACAGTGGTTCGATAAAACAACAATCGGTGCCATTCGAGAATATGATAGATCAGATTTGGTTGAATAAAAACCATCTATGGCCAGTGCTGCCGTAGGCATCAATCTCCCAAAACACGATCAAGTCGGTTGAGCACATCCAGGCCCTTGGCGACATCGCCCTTCGCGGCCAACACGCGGAAGCGGTTTTCCGCGTCGAATTCCGCGATGGCTTGGGTCGAAAGATCTTCCAGCAGCCTGTTCACGCATATGTGCCGCCGGCAAGCCAAAGCCTTGAGCCGCATGTGCTTGTCGTCGGGAAGCCGAAGAATCACGGTTGCCATGCCAGCCCTCCCGCAAGGCTCTCAATGTAATCAGCGCCCGGCCAGCTTCTCCCTGACCAGCGTAGAGACCTCGCCCATGTCCGCGCGGCCCTGCACCCTGGGCTTGAGGGCCGCCATCACCTTGCCCATGTCGCGCATGCCGGCGGCGCCCGTCTCGGCGATGGCCGCTTCAACCAGCGCGGCCAGCTCGTCGGCGCCCAGCGGCTCCGGCAGGTAGGCGCGATAGACCTCGGCCTCGCGCCGCTCGCGCTCGGCCAGCTCGGCGCGGCCGCCCTCCTCGTATTGCCGCGCCGCGTCCAGCCGCTGCTTCACCAGGCGGGAAAGCAGCGCCACGAGCTCCGCCTCGTCCGGCGCGCGGCCCAGCTCGATTTCCTTGTCCTTGATGGCGGCGCGGAGCATGCGGATGGCCGAAAGCCGCGCCTTGTCGCCCGCCTTCATGGCCGCCTTCATGTCCTCGGTAATCCGTTGCATCAACATCCTTCGCCTCCTAGGCCGCCCCGCCCGTGGCGGAAGGCCCTGACGACAATGCCGGACGACTCGCGCCCGGCATTGCCCCTTTCCTTCGTGCGCCTGGCGGCGCCTCAGTAGTCGCGCATCTCGCGGCGACGAATGCGGCGTAGCCGCTTCATCAGGCGCTTGCGCGCCGCCGCCTCCTTGCGCTTGCGCGCGACGGACGGCTTCTCGTAGGCCTCGCGACGACGACACTCGCTGATGACGCCCGCGCGCTCCACCTGCTTCCGAAAGCGCTTGAGCGCGAACTCGAAATCGTCCTCGGGATCAACTCGAACTCCCGGCATGAACACATCACCCCCTTCCGCTTTGCATGCGCATGCGTAGGCTGGCTGGCCAATTCACGGCCGCAAGCACGCTTGCCGGCTATGCAAAGGGGCGGCGATTATCGCCATGAGCGCAGACAAGTCAAACACCGGGGCGGGAACGCGGCTGCTCAAAACCGCCTCCACCGTGGGCGGCTGGACGCTGCTCTCGCGCGTGTTGGGCTTCGTGCGCGACATCCTGCTGGCGCGCGTGCTCGGCGCCGGCATGGTGGCGGACGCCTTCTTCGTGGCCTTCAAGCTGCCCAATTTCTTCCGCCGCATGTTCGCCGAGGGCACGCTGACCGTGGCCCTGGTGCCGGTGCTGGCCGAGGAGCGCCGCAAGGGCGAGGCCGAGGCGCGCGATTTCCTGGACGCGCTGGCCGGCCTGCTGCTGGCGGCGCTCATCCTGTTCACCGCGGCCGGCATGGCGCTGATGCCGTGGCTGCTGCTCGTGTTCGCGCCCGGCTTCCACGACGAGCCCGACCGCTGGCGCGAGGCGCTGACGCTGGCGCGCTGGATGTTCCCCTACATGGCGATGATTTCGCTGGCGGCGATGGCATGGGCGGTGCTGAACGCGCACCGCCGCTTCGCGGTGGCGGCGGCCAGCCCGGCGCTGCTGAACGTGGCCATCATCTTCGCCGCCATCGTGCTCGCGCCCGGCTTCGACGACACGGCCAGGGCGCTGGCCGTCGGCGTGCTGGCCGGCGGGGCGCTGCAACTGGGCATCCAGTTCCCGGCGCTGCGGCGCATCGGCTGGCTGCCGCGCCCGCGCTGGAACCCGCGCCACCCGGCGCTCGTGCGCACCCTGAAGCTGTTCGGCCCGGCCGTGGTGGGCGTGGCGGCGGTGCAGATCAACATCCTGGTCGGCACCATCCTGGCCACGCTGCTGCCGGTGGGCGCGGTGTCCTGGCTCTACTATTCCGACCGCATCGTGCAGTTGCCGCTGGCGCTGTTCGGCATCGCCATGGGCACGGCGTTGTTGCCGGCGCTCTCCGAGCACTTCGCGGCCGGGCGCGAGGCGGCGGCCGTGGATGAGCTGCGCCGGGGGCTGGGCTGGCTCACCTGGATCACACTGCCGGCCGTGGCCGGCCTGCTGCTGCTGGCCGAGCCCATCATCGTCACCCTGTTCGAGCAGGGACGCTTCACGCACGCGGCCAGCCTCGCCACCGCGCACGCGCTCCAAGCCTACGCGCTGGGCCTGGTGGCCTTCTGCTGGACGCGGGTGCTGGCCACCGCCTGCTACGCGGCCAAGGACTCCACCACGCCGATGCGCTACGCGGCGCTCAGCGTGGCCGTGAACATCGCCGCCGCCGGCATCCTGATGTGGCCCCTGGGCTACCTGGGCCTGGCGCTGGCCACGTCGCTGGCCTCCTGGGTGAACACGGGGCTGCTGTTCTTCCACCTGCGGCGCAGGCACGGGCGGCTGCTGGACGGCGCGGCGCTGGGGCGCATGCTGCGGGCCGCCCTGGCCTGCGCGCCGATGGTCGGCTTCCTGCTCGCCTTGCGGGCCGGATGGCCCTGGCCCGAGCACAAGGCCATGCAGGCGGCCTGGCTGGCGCTGGCCGTGGGCGGCGGCGCGGCCATCTACTTCCTCGCCGCGCGCCTCCTGGGCGAACGGCTGTGGCCCGCGGCTTCGCGCACAAGCAAATAAAAGCTGGCTTTATGCCGGCAAGGGGTCTAAGGTGCGCGTGTTGCACATGGCTGATGTAAGGTTTTTTGTTTGTCTTGAGAAACATTTTCCCTGCTCACAATTCATTGCACCAGCGTGTCGCACGGTAATTTCATTTGATTGAGGTATATTTTCATGGCTACAGGTACAGTAAAATGGTTCAACGACGCCAAGGGCTTCGGCTTCATCGCGCCGGATGACGG
>JALVTX010000162.1 GCA_027035825.1 Mariprofundaceae bacterium | reverse complement strand
AATAGCTACACGGCCGACAAGTACGATGGCTGGATGCGCCGACGGGGCAAGGCGCAGCGATTTCGCCTGGGGCGCGACGTGCGCGTGTTCGCGATGATGGTGGCGGCGCTGGCCAACGCGCCGCTGGAGCTGCTCTGGGGCATCGCGGCCGTGATGCATGTCGAGAACGCGCGCCGCATCGCGCTGATTCTGCGCGCGCAGCCGGCATGAATGGCGTTCGCGACCCGTTGCGGCTTCGACTACGCGCCCGCGCCGAGCAGGCTACGGGCGGCATCGTCCGCCTGCTGGCGGGGCTGGGCGTTTCGCCGAATGCGCTGACCGTGGCCGGCGGCATGCTGGCCGTGGCGGCGGCGTGGCCGGCCGCGCGTGGCGCGTTCGCGCTTGCCGGGGCGATGTTCCTGGCCGGTTCGCTGCTCGATGCGCTGGACGGGCCGCTGGCGCGGATGCTTGGCCGGGAGTCCCGTTTTGGCGCCGTGCTGGATGCGGTGGTGGATCGGCTCGGCGAGGGTGCGCTGCTGGCCGGGCTTGCCATCCGCTTCGCAAGCCAATGCGAGCCGGGCTGGGCCGCGGCTGCCGCGGCGGCGCTGGTGCTGTCGTTCCTGACCAGCTACCTGCGCGCCTGGGGGGAGCGCTTTCGCATCGCGATGGCTGCGGACTGGCTGACGCGGCCCGAGCGGGTGGCGGTGCTGTCCGCAGGGCTATTCGTGGGGTTCCCTAAGCCTGCCGTGGCCATCGTGGCAGGGCTGGCGGCCGTGACCGTCGGGTTCAGGTTATGGCGGATCGCCAGAGCCTGACGCCGGCCTGGTTCGCCCGGGCGCGCGGGCGGCTGGAGCGGGTGCTGGCCCGCTCCCGGGTGCCGGAGGATCCGGGGCATGCGCGCGACGTCGAGCGCTGGCTGCTGCGCCTGTGCCCGGATGCCGGCTGGGCGCTTCGCTTCGCGGCGCTCGCGCACGACGTGGATCGGGCGCTTCCCGATGGCGAACGTGTTGAGCGCCGGGATTTCGCCGATTATGACGACTTCAAGGCCGCGCACGCGGCGAACTCGGCGCGCGTGGCGGCCCGCTTGCTGCGCGAGGCCGATGCCCCGAGCCCGGTCGTGCATGAGGTGACCCGGCTGGTGCTCGCCCACGAGCGCGGCGGCGAGGATGCGGCGCTTGCGGCGTTGTGCGACGCCGATGCACTCTCTTTCTTCACTCACAACCTGCCGTTTTACCGGCTCCGCGAGGGGTTGGATGAGACGCTGCGCCGGGTGCGCTGGGGCATCGGGCGACTGTCCGCGCTTGGCAGGCGGGCGTTGGCCGCGTTCCCGTTCGCCGATCCCGCCATCCGGCGGATGCTGCATGATGAACTGCACCATGAAGCGCAAGGCATAAGGTTTTCTTATCTCGCGCATCGGACGCGCTGACTTCCCGCAAGACGCGCGGCGGCGCATCATGGCGCCGAGATGAACGCGAAAGGAGCGAGCATGGACGCCATTCACGAGCAGTACCGGGTCAGAAAGGAACCATTCTACCAGCCGCAGCAGGACGAAGTGGAGCTGTATGAAGCCGCCTACGCGGCCAGGCTGCCGGTGATGATCAAGGGGCCGACCGGCTGCGGCAAGTCGCGCTTCGTGGAATACATGGCCTGGAAGCTGGGCCGGCCGCTGATCAGCGTGGCCTGCAACGAGGACATGACGGCTTCCGACCTCGTGGGCCGCTACCTGCTGGATG
>JALVTX010000161.1 GCA_027035825.1 Mariprofundaceae bacterium | reverse complement strand
CCGACCGGCTGCGGCAAGTCGCGCTTCGTGGAATACATGGCCTGGAAGCTGGGCCGGCCGCTGATCAGCGTGGCCTGCAACGAGGACATGACGGCTTCCGACCTCGTGGGCCGCTACCTGCTGGATGCGGAGGGCACGCGCTGGCTGGACGGGCCGCTGACGACGGCCGCCCGCATCGGCGCCATCTGCTACCTGGACGAGATCGTCGAGGCGCGGCAGGACACGACCGTCGTCATTCACCCGCTCACCGACCATCGCCGCACGCTGCCGCTGGACAAGAAGGGCGAGCTGGTGGAAGCGCATCCGGACTTCCAGCTCGTGATCTCCTACAACCCCGGCTACCAGTCGCTGATGAAGGATCTGAAGCAGTCCACGAAGCAGCGATTCGCGGCCTTCGAGTTCGACTACCCGGCGCCGGAGGTGGAGACCTCCATCGTGGCGAAGGAAACCGGCGTGGCGGAAGACGTGGCGGCGAAACTCGTCAAGATCGGCGGCACGGCGCGCAATCTCAAGGGCCACGGGCTGGACGAGGGTATCTCCACGCGGCTCCTGGTCTATGCCGCGACGCTGATCCGCCAGGGCATCGCGCCCCGGGCCGCCTGCCGGATGGCGCTGGTGCGGCCGATCACCGACGATCCCGACATCCGCGACACGCTGGATCACGCCATTGATGCGGTGTTCGATTGAAGGATGGAACCACAAAGACACGAAGGCGCCAAGTGAAGCAAACATCATGTTTTTCCACAGGTTGCGGGCTTTTTTGTATCTCTGTTCCTCCGTGGCATGTATATGGCTGATGTAAAAAGCTTGCGCGAGCGGCTGGGACGGACGTTCCCGCAGGTGGATGCGGTGTTCAACGACCTGGTGGCCGCGGCCAGCGCCTGCCTGTCGCCGGCCGGGCTCGAGGCCTGGCTTGCGGGCGCGAAGTTCCTGGGCTCGCTCGGGCGCGGTCCGGAGCCGATGCTGGTGTTCCTCGAGGAAGCGCCGGAGGTGGCGGCCGTGCTCGGCGAGGAGGCCATCGAGGCGCTGCGCGAGGCGGCGTACCGGATTTCGCGCACGCCGAACGGGCAGGCCATCGCCCCGTTTTTGCAAACGGCGCCCGCCGCTGCTCGCCGGCTGGAAGACCTGGCGCTGTTCCGCAGTTACCTGGATATCGTGCTGCGGGTGATGGAAGAGACGACGACATCGGTGCATGGCATCGTCGCCACCCATCCGAGCCCGTGTTTCGTCGATTTCCTGGAAAGCGTGCCGACATTGTTGGCCAAATTGTCGCTGGAGGGGCTGGCGAACTGGGCGGATTTCGGCATTCGCGGCTATCCCGGCGATCCCGAGGGCCAGTCCAACTACTTCGCGCTGCAAGCGCCGGAGGCGCACCAGGTGCTGAACCGCGAGCGCCACGGCACGCTGCTCGTGGATCACGAGCGGAGCCTGGCCCTCTACCTGCGCGGGCTGTGGCGGCAGGAGGCGAGGCTGGCACCGTATTCACTGCTGTTCGACGAGATCCGCCAGCGCCGGCCCTGGTGTGAAGATGGCGTCATCCACCTGCCGGACGTGCTCGACCCGGTGGAGACCGAGGCGGGCGTCGTTTCGGGGCTGGATCGCTATCGCCTGATGCTGGCGCACCTGGCCGCGCACCGGCGCTGGACGACGCCGATCGTCGCCGACAACTTCTCGCCCTTCCAGCGCGCGGCGGCCGAGGTGTTCGAGGACGTGCGCGTGGATTTGCTCGCCTGCCGCGAGTGGCCGGGCCTGCGTCGGCTGTTCCTGGCGCTGCATCCGAGGCCCGATCCGGCGGACGTGGCCGAGGGCGCCTGC
Source organism: Mariprofundaceae bacterium (assembly GCA_027035825.1). Taxonomy (GTDB): domain Bacteria; phylum Pseudomonadota; class Zetaproteobacteria; order Mariprofundales; family Mariprofundaceae; genus JALVTX01. The sequence goes on along the minus strand of JALVTX010000161.1, from coordinate 5,685 downwards.
GACGTGTTCCACCGGCTGGCGATGCTCTCGCGTGCGGCGCTCGATCCGGCCTTCGGCGCGGATGATCCGGTGCGGCGCGATTTCGCCGGCCGGTTGCGGCGGCTGGCTGCGGAAGGCGGCGGCACCGAGGAGGCGGCCCGGCTGGCCATCCAGTGGTACGTGGCCACGAAGAGGCCGTCGGATATTTCGCCCTCAATGCACCTGGACGGGGTGACCGTGGACTGGCGGGACGACAACCGGCTGATGTGGATCGTCATCGAGCCGGACGCGGACGGGGACGCGCCCCCCAGCGCGAGCGAAACGGAGCCGGAGACGGCGGGCCTGCCGCCCATCCACTACGACGAATGGGACGAGCAGGCCGGGCACTACCGGCCTGACTGGGTCTGTCTCTACGAGCGCCTGCACCCGGCAGGTCAGGCATCCAGGGTGGATGCGCTGCTGGCCCGACACCGGCCGCTCACCCGGCGGCTGGAGCGGCTGATTGACATGCTCAAGCCACAGAACCGCGTGCGCGAGCGGTTCCAGGAAGACGGCAGCGAGCTGGATATCGACGTCGCGATCCGCTCGCTCGTGGACTTGCGCGCCGGCAGCCAGCCCGATGTGCGCATCAACATGAGCCACCGCACGGACGGGCGCTCGATCGCGGTGTCGCTGCTGCTGGATCTCTCGGTGTCGCTGAACGAGAAGCCGCCGGGCGCCGAGCGCTCGATTCTCGAACTCAGCCAGGAGGCGGTGAGCCTGCTCGGCTGGGCCGTGCAGAAGACGGGCGACCCGCTGGCGATCGCGGGGTTTCATTCGAACTCGCGTCACGAGGTGCGCTATTACCACCTGAAGGGGTTTGGCGAGGCGTGGGATGACGGCGTGAAGGCGCGGATCGCGGCGATGCAGGGCGCGTTTTCCACGCGCATGGGTGCGGCGATGCGGCACGCAGGCCGCGCGCTGGCCCGCCAGCAGGCGGAGAAGAAGCTACTGCTCGTGCTCACCGACGGTCGGCCGCACGACGTGGACGTGAAGGACGACGCCTACCTGATCCGCGATGCGCACAAGGCGGTGCAGGAGCTGGATGCGCTCGGCATCCACGTCTTCTGCATCAATCTGGATCCGAAGGCGGACGAATACGTGGCCGACATCTTCGGCAGCCACTACACGGTGATCGACCGCGTCGAGCGACTGCCCGAACGCCTGCCGGAGTTGTTCCTGAAGCTCACCAAGTGATGGATGTCACGTGACGGGCCCGGCGATTGTGGAGCATCCGGCCGCGTGACGGGGCAATGGCCCGCTGTTACGATGCTGGTCTATCCGTTCTTGTGTTCCAGCAAATCGCCACGCGAGGGGGACGCGGCATTGCCAGAGTCAGAACATCCACAAGGAGAGGCCTTGATCATCGAAGCGCTGGAGCCGGATCACCCCGAGCGGGAGGTCACCGAAAGGTTCATTCACGACCGCTTCAACATCGAATACGACGCGGACATCCGCCACTACATGCCGCACCTGGTGCGCCTGACCACGAAGGAGGGCGAGATGGTGGCGGCCGTGGGCTACCGCGACGCGGCCGCCCACAAGCTGTTCCTCGAGCATTATTTCGATGAGCCCATCGAGGTCGTGCTCGGGCGGCGCCTGGGACAGGACGTGGCGCGCCGGGACATCGTGGAGGTGGGCAACCTCGCCGATGCGCACCCGGGCGGGGCGCGCGCGGCCATCACCGCGCTGACCGCCTACCTCTACGGCGCGGGCTTCCGTTGGGTGGTGTTCACCGGCGTGACCAAGCTGCGCAATGCGTTCTATCGCCTGGGCATCGAGCCCTTCCAGATCGGCGAGGCCGATCCGTCGCGGCTGGATGACGAGGAACGCCGCGCCTGGGGGCGCTACTACCAGGCGGGCCCGCGGGTGATGGCCGGCGACATCCACGAGGGATACTGGGCACTGGAGTTTTCGCGCACGGTGCTGCAGCCGCTGTGGATGGGGGCGCTGGTCGAGGGCATGTCCCAGGGGAAGAAACGGGAACTGAACTGATGGCAGGCCAGGTGCTGGATGCCGTGGCGCGTCATGCGCGCCAGCGCCCGGATGCGGTGGCGCTGGAAGGGGCGTTTGCGAACGTCACATGGAAGGAACTGGATGCGGGAACCGAGGCACTGGCCGCGCAACTGGCCGAACGCGCGCCGGCGGCCATCGGCCTGTGGATGGATAACACGCCGGCCTGGGTGATGGCCGATCTGGCCGCCATGCGGGCCTGGATTCCGCTGATTCCGATGCCGCTGTTCTTCTCGCCGGAGCAGATCCGCCACCTGATCGCCCGTTCGGGGCTGGAGCTGGCCATGACCGACCAGCCGGGGCCATTCCGCCAGATGATGGCGGCTATCGGCGTCGGCATCTCCGACGAGGAGGCGCTGGAACTCGGCGGCGTCCGCGTGTGGATGTTCCAGCTCGAGCACCCGGCGTCCTGCCTGATTCCCGAATCGGTGGCCAAGGTGACCTACACCTCGGGCACCACCGGCGAGCCCAAGGGGGCGTGCCTGTCGCTGGCGGCGATGGAGACGGTGGCGTCGTCGCTGCACAAGGCGTGCGAGGGCCTGGATACGGACAGGCACCTGTGCGCCCTGCCGCTGGCCACGCTGCTGGAGAACATTGGCGGCGTCTATGCGCCGCTGCTGGCGGGCGGCACCTGCGTGCTGCCGGGGCTGGCCGGCGTGGGGCTTAGCGGCGCCAGCGGGCTGGACGCGGCGCGCTTCCTGCGCGCGTTGCACGAGCATCGCGTCACGACCTGCATCCTGATTCCGCAGATGCTGACGGCGCTGGTGGCCGCCATCGAGGCCGGCGGCGAGCGGCCCGCCCATCTGCGCTACCTGGCCGTGGGCGGCGCGCCGGTGTCGCTGGCGCTCCTGGAGCGCGCACACGAGCTGGGGTTGCCGGTGTACGAGGGTTACGGGCTGTCGGAGGCCTCCAGCGTGGTGGCCGTGAACACGCCCGCGGCGAATCGTCCGGGTTCGGTCGGCCGGCCGTTGCCGCATGCCGAGGTGTCGTTCGCCGAGGATGGCGAGATACTGGTGCGCGGCGCGCTGTTTTCCGGCTACCTGGAGGATGGCGGCGTGGCCGAGCCTGCGCTCGTGGATGGCTGGTGGCCCACGGGCGATGTCGGCCACATGGATGACGACGGTTTCCTGCACCTGACCGGCCGCAAGAAGCATATCTTCATTACCGCCTTTGGCCGCAACGTCTCGCCCGAATGGGTGGAGCGGGAACTGACGATGAACCCCGCGGTTGCGCAGGCCGTCGTGTTTGGCGAGGCTCGCCCGTTCAACGTGGCGGTGCTCGTGCCGGCGCCGGGTGCGGACGAGGCGGCGGTCGTGAAGGCCGTGGAGGCCGCCAACGGGCGGCTTCCCGACTACGCCCGCGTGGGGCGCTGGCTGCTTGCGGACGAGCCCTTTTCCGTCGCCAACGGCCTGTTCACGGGCACGGGCCGGCCACGTCGCCAGGCCATCTGGCAAGCATACCGGGAACGAATCGAAGCATGTTACGAGGAGGATGCATGACCCAATCCGCCGAGTTCTATGACACGCTGCTGGCGCGCACCGAGGAAGCGCGCAACGATCTGCTGTCCATTCCGTTCATCCAGCGCGGCGCCGCCGGCGAACTGGCGCTGGAGAGCTATTTGGCCTTTCTGGGGCAGGCCTACCATCACGTGAAGCACACGGTGCCGCTCCTGATGGCCACCGGCGCCCGCCTGCCGGAGCGGCTGGAATGGCTGCGCGAGGCCATCGGCGAGTACATCGAGGAGGAGATGGGCCACCAAGAGTGGATTCTGAACGACATCAAGGCCTGCGGCGGCGATGCCGAGACGGTGCGCCACGCCACGCCGCTGCCGCCCACGGAGCTGATGGTGGCCTATGCCTACGACACCGTGAACCGACGCAACCCTGTGGGCTTCTTCGGCATGGTGCTGGTGCTGGAGGGCACGAGCGTGGCTTTGGCCACCCAGGCCGCCGAACGGATTCAGCAATCGCTGAATCTGCCGAAGGCCGCGTTTTCCTACCTCACCTCGCATGGTTCGCTGGACGTGGGCCACGTGGATTTCTACAAGAACCTGATGAACCGGCTGGATGACGCGGACGATCGCGAGGCGGTCGTGCATTGCGCGCGGATGTTCTACAAGCTGTATGGCGACATCTTCCGCGCGCTGCCGCTGGTTCCATTGAGCACAGGGTCGGGCAAGGAGTAACGGTCATGGAGATTCGGGACAAGAAGGTGTTGCTGACGGGCGCCGCCGGCGGCATGGGGCGGCTGCTGGCCCGCGCCCTGCACGAGCGGGGCGCGCATCTGGCGCTGGTGGACGCCAACGCCGAGGGACTGGAGGAAACGGCCAGGGAACTGGAACGAGCGCACGCGATTCCCGGCGACCTGTCCACCATTGACGGCTGCAAGACCATCGCCGAGGCCGCCGTTGCCGAACTGGGACAGGTGGACATCCTCATCAATCTGGCGGGGGTGATGAGCTTCCGCTGTTACGAGGATGAATCGCACGAGATGCTGGATCTGGTGATTCGCGTGAACCTGCTCGGCGCGATGCACCTGACCCGCGCGTTGCTGCCGGCGATGCTGGAGCGCAATGCTGGCCGCATCATCAACGTCGGTTCGGTGTTCGGCTCCATCGGCTTTGCCTATTTCACCGCCTATTCGGCGAGCAAGTTCGGGCTGCGCGGGTTCTCCGAGGCGCTGCGGCGGGAACTGTACGACACCAACATCAAGGTGATGTACGTGGCGCCGCGCGCGGTGCGCACGCCGCTGAATACCGGGCGCATCATGCGCATGGGCGAGGCCGTGAAGATGAACATGGACGATCCGGAAACGGTGGTGCGGCAGATACTGAAGGCCATCGACAACGACAAGAAGGAGGTCTATATCGGCTTCCCCGAGTCGTTCTTCGTGCAGGTCAATGTGCGTTTTCCGCGCCTTGTGGACCGGGCCCTGGCCGCCCAGAATCGCATCGCGCGCAAGTTCGCGAAGGAAAAGGATGACTAGGGTCTGTTCACACTTATTTGGGTGGTGTCGCTGCCGCCCGAAATGCGGCCAAGCAAGGCGCGCGGCGCGGCGCATGGTGGTTCCATGCGCAAGCCGAGCAACGCCGAGTGGGCGCCATTCGGGAACATTTCGGGCGCAGCCCGAAGGGACTTGGCCATGATTTCGCCTCGCGGCGTTATCGCTTGCTCGCGTGCCGCAGAGGGCACGCCACGCGCGCGCTGCCTTGCGAGTTCGAAATCATGGCCGAAGTCGCCGCCATCCAAATAAGTGTGAACAGACCATAAACAAGGAGGAATCGATGAAGCGAATGACGACGTGGATGGGCGGCCTGATGCTGGCCGTGGCGTTGCTGGCGGCGCCGCAGGCGCGGGCCGATGCGGTGATGGATGCCGTGCGCGAGCTCCAGCATGCCTGGGCGCATGCCAACTACGAGCTGCCGGATTCGCAGAAGGAGGCCGCCTTCAAGGCGCTGGTGGACAAGGCCGCGGCCCTGACGGCCAAATACCCGAATCGCGCCGAGCCGAAGATATGGGAGGCCATCGTCCGCGCCGGGTACGCCGGGGCCATGGGCGGCCTGTCGGCGATGTTCAAGGCCATGCCGCAGATGGAGAAGGGGCGCGATCTGTTGCTGGAGGCCGAGAAGATAGACCCCAAGGCGCTGAACGGCTC
>JALVTX010000160.1 GCA_027035825.1 Mariprofundaceae bacterium | reverse complement strand
GGGGTGCGGCTCAGTTCCACGCCGCCCACCTGCTGGAAATAGGTGAACTGGGTGATTTCCATCCCGTTCAGCCACACCTCCCAGCCCAGGCCCCAGGCGCCGAGCGTGGGGCTTTCCCAGTCGTCCTCGACGAAGCGGATGTCGTGCACGGCCGGGTCAATGCCGATCTCGCGCAGCGAGTCCAGGTAGATGTCGAGGATGTCCGCCGGCGCGGGCTTGAGGATGACCTGGAACTGGTAGTAATGCTGGAGGCGGTTCGGGTTCTCGCCGTAGCGGCCGTCGGTGGGGCGGCGGCAGGGCTGGGCGTAGGCCGTGCGCCAGGGCTGGTCGTCCAGCACGCGCAGGAAGGTGGCCGGATGAAAGGTGCCCGCGCCCATCGGCGCGTCGTAGGGCTGCTGCACCACGCAACCGCGCGCGGCCCAGTAGCGCTGCAAGGTGAGAATCAGATCCTGAAAGGTCACGTCCACCCCCATTAAAAACTGGCTGGCAACCCTAGCCACCGCTTTCCCTGCTTGCCAGCGTCGGGCGACGCGCGCGTTTCAGAAGCTCAGTTCAAGCATTAGTCCAAAATCCTGGGTGCTTGCCTGGCTGATGTTTTCGACAAAGGCCAGTCCCCACGTGTTGCCTCCCGCAATCCTGCCTCGCGCGCCGAAGCTGACCAGCCACGGTGCCGCATCCAGGGCGGCGATGCCCGCATGATAAGGGGAGCCGCCGCCCTGCGCTTGAGCCACGAGGCCAAGCGGATGTCCACGCCACTCGATGTTTCTTCCCAGTGAAACAAACCCCCGCCAGAAGTCTCGCGTAGTCAACCCGCGATCAAGATGAGCGAATGGATGAACCCACCAAACGCCCCCGTGGATTGAAACGGGATGTGCATCCCATGATGCCAATATGCCAAGTCCCGAATCAGCGCCCGCGTGGCTCCAGCCCCGGGATGGGCCCCCGGTCGGAAGTTGGAGCAAGCCTTCCACGGCGATTCGCGGCCGATTGTTCGGCCCGGTCAGGCCATGCCGCAGATGAAGACGCAAGTTGCCGATCTCCCATCGGGCGGAGTCACGCCAGCCCGCTCCAGCGGCGAGGAAGTAGGCGTAACGATTGGCGGGCTGAAGCTCGCGTCCGCTGTTGGGCAGATTGAGCGATTGATGATAGCGATGCAGAAAAGGGTCCAGGAATCCCGCCATTGGCCTCAATACGGGCAGGCTGACGGCCAGTTGGGTCGCATGGCCCAGACCAAGACCCCACCGGGGCGTCAGAACGTAAAGTTCCATGTCAGCCAGATATTTTTTGGGCTCGGGTAGTTGATCCGCCAAAAAGATGCTGGAATAGGACTGGATCAGTTCCCAGGCTTGCCGGTGCTGTTTCAGCACCGAGGCTGAATCCGGCGCGGGATCAAGATAACGCATCATCGCGGGATTGCGTTGTTGAACAGGGAAGGGACGAAGCAAGGCCGCCCCGGCGCTGGCGGCGCTGCTTCCCCAGGTCAGAACCAAGAGGCCATAAGCAATCCAGTTGCGCCGCCTTGTCATTGGCTCAAGCGTCCGCATGCCTGTGTCGGCGTCAAGGTGATTTTGCCCGCCATGTGCGCAAAAGACGTGCCGTCTACAATCTCTGTCCTGGTTCAGACAGATGTGAGACATTGAGGGCAAGAGGGAGGGCCTCCATTCTTGGGGTTGAAAGACCACGAGAGAAAGGAGGCCCTGATGCGGATTATAGGGATGCC
>JALVTX010000159.1 GCA_027035825.1 Mariprofundaceae bacterium | reverse complement strand
CGCCAGCGCGCGGGGTTGGAGAAGCCGATGGGGATGACATCGGCCATCATCAGGTCGCGGATGCCCTGCGCCTCGAAGGTCAGGTGGGCGCGCGACTTGTGCTGGGTGTCGTATTTGCGCTTGATGGGCTCAACGATCTCGTCCATGTGATCCAGGGCGTAGCGCCAGCCGCGCAACGTGGCGCGGCGAAAGGCGGCGGCGCGTTCCGGATGGTTGCGGATTTCCGCCTCGGTGGTGACCAGCGTGTCGCCGTAGAAGTCGATGCCGTAGTCCCGGGGCCGGAACATGCGATAGCGGAGCCCCTGCTGGTTCAGCGCGAAGGCCTCGTTCACGCTGTAGCCGGGGAAGGCGTCGCTGCGGTGTTCGAACACGTCCATGATGTCGCCGATGGGCTGGCGGATGAATTCTCCCTGATGCACGCCGAGCTTTTGCAGCATGGCCAGCACCTCGATGGTCAGAAAGCCCGCTTGCATCTGCACGCGCTTGCCGCGCAGGTCTGCGGGTGTGCGGATGTCCGGATCGGCGCGGGTGTAGATGACCTGCGGCGAATGCTGGAAGATGCTGGCCAGCACCACGACGGGCTTGCCCCTGGCGCGGTACAGGAGCGCGCCGGCATCGGCCACCGCATAGTCGGCGCCGCCGCGCAGCAGGGTGTCCACCGGCGGTCGGCCCGGCCCGCCCTCGATCAGACGGACGTTCAGCCCCTCCTCGGCATAGAAGCCCTTTTCCAGCGCCGCGTAATAACCCGCGAACTGGAACTGGTGCCGCCATTTGAGCTGAACGCTGATTTCGTCTGCCGTGGAGCCGCCGGCCTCGGCCAGCAAGCAGGCTGCAAGCCACAGGACAAGGAGAAATCGCGGCATCATGAAGCCAATGTAGTGCAAGGGCCGCAAACCGCAAGCCCTGCCGGTAGATAATCCCGCCTAGGGCCTGTTCACACTTATTTGGATGGCGGCGACTTTGGCCATGATTTTGATCTCGCAAGGCATCGCGCGCGTGGCGTGCCATAAGGCACGCGAGCAAGCGATAACGCCGCGAGGCGGAATCATGGCCAAGTCCCTCCGGGCTGCGCCCGAAAATGCGCCCACTCGGCGTTGCTCGGCTTGCGCATGGAACCACCATGCGCCGCGCCTCGCGCCTTGATTGGACGCATTTCGGGCGGCAGCGACGCCGTCCAAACAAGCGTGAACAGACCCGATGTCGCGCAGGCTGCCGACGAGGGATTAGACCATGTTTAAATGCGGGTTAAAAAGCCTTAATCCCGCTCGTCCAGCAGCCCGGCATGGCGCAACAGCGCATCCACCTTGGGCGGACGGCCGCGAAAGGCCATGAAGGCTTGCATGAAATCGCGCGCGCCGCCCACGGCAAGGATCTCGCTGCGAAAACGGCGGGCGGTGCCGGCATCGAAGATGCCGTTCTCCTCGAAGGCGGCGAAGGCGTCGCTGGCCAGCACCTCGGCCCACTTGTAGGAATAGTAGCCGGCCGCGTAACCGCCGGCGAAGATGTGCGAGAAGCTGTGCTGGAAACGGTTGAACGCCGGCGGCCTGAGCACGGCCACCTCGTCGCGCACCTCATCGAGCACGTCCTGAATGGCGGCGGGGCCTTCGGGGTCGAATTCGGCGTGCAGGCGCATGTCGAACAGCGCGAACTCGATCTGCCGCAGCATCTGCAAGCCGGACTGGAAGGTGCGCGCGGCCTTCATCTTCGCATACAGCTCCTCCGGCAACGGCTCGCCGGTGTCCACATGCCGGGCGAACAGATCCAGCGATTCCCGATGCCAGCAATAGTGCTCCATGAACTGGCTGGGCAGCTCCACCGCGTCCCACGGCACGCCCCGGATGCCGGAGACGTCCAGCGTCTCCACGGCGGTGAGCATGTGGTGCAGGCCGTGGCCGAACTCGTGGAACAGGGTCTGCACTTCCTCGTGCGTCCACAACGCCGGCCGCTCGCCCACCGGCCGCTCGAAATTGCACACCAGGTGCGCGACCGGCCGTTGCAGGCGCCCGTCGGGCCTGCGCCAGCGGATGATGCATTCGTCCATCCAGGCGCCGCCGCGCTTGTGCGTCCGCGCGTAAGGGTCGAGGTAGAAACCGGCGAGGGGATGGCCTTCGCCGTCCAGTACGTCGAAGAATCGCACGTCCTCGTGCCAGACGGGCGCATCTTGCCGCTCGCGGATGCGCACGCCATACAGTCGCTCGGCCACCGCGAACAGGCCCGACAGCACGGCGGGCTCGGGGAACCACGGCTTCAGGTCTTCCTCGCTGAAATCGAAGCGCCGCTGGCGCAGCCGCTCGGAGGCAAACGGCACGTCCCAGGCCTGCAAGTCCGCGATGCCCAGCTCCTCTGCCGCGAACGCGCGCAGCTCGGCCGCTTCCTCCTCGGCGCGGGGCCGGCTGCGGGCGGCCAGGTCGCGCAGGAAATCCATCACTTCCGCGGGCGAGCCGGCCATCTTCGTGGCCAGCGACATCTCCGCCGCGTTGGCAAAACCCAGCATGCGCGCCGCCTCGCCGCGCAATGTCAGGATTTCCCGCATCAGGGGGCCGTTGTCGAGCTTGCCGGAGCTGGCGCGCGTGGCATGGGCGCGATACATGCGGTAGCGCAGCTCGCGGTTCTCCGCATGCTGCATGAACGGGATGTAGGACGGCGCATCCAGCGTGAACAGCCAGCCCGGCTTCCCGGCCTCGCGGGCGCGCTCGCGCGCGGCCTGGCGCACCGAATCGGGCAGGCCGATAAGATCGGCCTCGTCGGTCAGGTGCAACGAAAAGGCGCGCGTGGCGTCCAGCACGTTCTGCTCGAAGCGCGTCGCCAGTTCCGACAGCCGCATCTGGATGTCGCGGAAGCGCGCCTTGTCATCGGCGTCCAGCTCCGCGCCGCTCAGGCGGAAATCCCGCAACGCATGCTCCACCGCCGCCTGCCGCTCCTCGCCCAGCGTCTGGAAATCCGCCGATTCGCGCAGGCGGCGCATGGCGGCGAACAGGGCCTCGTTCTGCGCCAGTTCCGACTGCCAGGCCGTCAGCATCATCAGGCCCTCGCGATGCACGGGGCGCAGTTCATCGGAATCGCACACCGCGTTCAGGTGATTGACCGGGCTCCACAGCCGCTGGGTGCGCTCCTCGATGGCCTCCAGCGGCTGCATCAGCCCCGGCCAGTCGCAGGCCTCCGCCTCCAGAATGGCCGCGAGATCGGCGCGGTTGTCCGCCAGCAGCGCTTCCAGCGCCGGCAGCACATGCCCGGGCTCGATGCTGTCAAAGAGCGGCAGCTCCGAACTCAGGGATGACAGCAGGGGATTGGCGTCGTCATTCATGGCGCGAACGATGGCCGCGCCCGCGGGCCGAGGCAAGCGCCAGGCTTCCCACCCACGAAAAAGGCGGCGCATTGCGCCGCCTGATCCGTTCGAGGGTGAATCTTTCTGCTGTTTCTCTGCTGCCGTGCGCAACCCTAACGCACGCGCGATGACAAGGATGTGACATGGATTACAAAATCGAACCCAGGCCGCGAAGGGCGCTACTCCGCGCCCTCGGCATACAAACGGGCCAGTATCTCACGGCCGCCGGCCTCCAGCACGGCATCGGCCAGGCGTCGGCCCAGCGCCTCGGCCTCGGCCGCCGGCGCCGAATCGGCCTTGCGGATGATGCGGCTGCCGTCGGTTTCGCCCACCAGGCCCTGCATGCGGAGCGTGTCGCCGTCGAGCACCGCATGGGCGGCGATGGGCACCTGGCATCCGCCCTCCAGCCGCGCCAGGAAGGCGCGCTCGGCGGCCACGCACACGGCCGTCCCGGCATGATTCAGCGCATCCACCAGCGTGTTGACGCGGTCATCGCCCACGCGCGTCTCCACGCCAATGGCGCCCTGCGCCACGGCCGGCAGCATGGCATCCGGCTCCAGGAAGACGTGCATCCGATCCGCGATGCCCAGGCGCGTCACGCCAGCCGCCGCCAGCACCACGGCATCCACCTCGCTGCCCAGCTTGTTCAGCCGCGTCTGCACGTTGCCGCGGATGGAGACGAAGCGAAAGCCGGGATGCCGGGCGCGCAACTGGCAGACCCGGCGAAGCGACGAAGTGCCGATGCGCGCATTTTCCGGCAGGGTCTCCAGCCCGCCGCCAGTGACGGTGGCCACCGCGTCGCGCACGTCCGCCCGCTTCAGGATGGCGCGAATGCCCAGGCCCTCGGGCAGCTCGGTCGGCACGTCCTTCATCGAATGCACTGCCAGGTCGGCGCGACCGTCGAGCAGGGCTTCCTCGATCTCCTTGGTGAACAGCCCCTTGCCGCCCACCTTGGCCAGCGGCACGTCGAGAATCTTGTCGCCCGTGGTTTTGATGCGCACCAGCTCGGTGGTGACGCCGGGATGCAGGCGTTCCAGTTCCGCCGCCACATGCTCGGCCTGCCACAAGGCCAGGGCCGAGCCGCGGGTCGCGATCTTCAGGTGCAGGGAATCTTGCGGGGTTGCGGGTCGGGTCACGGTCGCCTCCAGAATCGTCGGAGGCGCACGCTAGCGCCAAGCCGGGACATGCTCAAAAGTTTCATGCCGGCTCTTCGCCCTTCCACCCCTTGGGGCGGATGGCCACGGTGTTGCGGATGCGGGTGCATGCCTCGCCATCGGCTCGGACAACTGTCAAGCGACGCGCCTCGCGCCTTGATTGTTCCGATTGGGGCCGCATTTCGGGCAGCAGCGACACCATCCAAACAAGCGTGAATAGACCCCGTGTTGCGCCCGCCATTTCCCCGGATAGCTTGGAAGCATGACCACGGTGCTGTTCGGCATGGCGGGAATGATCGCCGCGGGCGCCCTCTGGCGCGCGATACTCGGCGCTGAACAGGCCGAGGCCATTCGCGGCCACCTCGCCCGCGCCGTGTACGAGGTGTTCCTGCCCGCGCTGGTGCTTCACGTGATGTGGCGGACGCCGCCGTCGCTGAACCTGCTGCGCGTTCCGGCCGTGGCCGCCAGCTGCGTGCTGCTGTGCCTGCTGGCCGCGTGGATCGTGTACCGCGATGGCGGACGCTTCGGCGGACGCAAGACCGCCGGGGCCATGCTGCTGGCCTCGGCCTTCGGCAATTTCACCTACCTCGGCCTGCCGGTGCTCACGCAAACCTTTGGCGACTGGGCGCAGTCCGTGGCCATTCCCTTCGACTTGTTCGCCAGCACGCCGTTGCTGTTCACCGCCGGCATCATGGTGGCCCGTCGCTATGGCGAAGCCGGCCAGGCAACCGGCCAGGGGCGCCCGATTGCGCGGGCGGCGCAAGACATGGCCCGCGTGCCGGCCATCTGGGCCGCCGCGACCGGGTTGGCGTTGGCGCTGGCCGGATTGCCCATGCCGGCGTGGCTGGATGCGATGCTCGGCATGCTGGGCCAGGCCGTGTCGCCGCTGATGCTGCTCGCCATTGGCATGGCGCTGCGCTGGCGGGCCGACTGGGCGCGCCGCATCCCGGCGCTGCTGCCGATGCTCGCCATCCAGCTTGGCCTGATGCCGCTCGTCGCATGGGGCGCGGCCCTGCTGACCGGCTTACCCGAGAAGCTCCTGCCGCCGGTGGTGGTGGAAGGGGCGATGCCCACGATGGTGCTGGGGCTCGTCATTTGCGACCGCTTCCGCCTGGACGCCTCGCTCTATGCCGAGGCGGTGACGCTCTCCACGGCGCTGTCGCTTCTCACCCTGCCGCTGTGGCTAGGGCATCTCTGAGCAATCCGGCATGGCCGCGACAGCGGCCTTGCCGGATGCCTGTGGGGAACAATCGCAAGGCGCGAGGCCCGGCGCATGGTGGTTCCATGCGCAAGCCGAGCAACGCCGCAGACCGCACGCAAGGCCCCGTCCCGAAGGGTTGCGCCCCAATCGCGCCCTCGCGGCGTCAGGCTCCTTGGCATCGTGGCCAAGGCCACGACCGGCGTCGCCTTCCTTGCGATCATCGCGATTGGACGCGCAACGCGGCCTATGCCGGATTGCTCAGAGATGCCCCAATGACTGGATGAACGCATAAGCCAGAAAGGCGTAGCGGCCAAGCTTGCCGACCGTCACCAGGGCAAGAAACGTCGCCACCGGACTCCTCAGCGCGCCCGCGACCAGGCACAACGGATCGCCAACCACCGGCAGCCAGGCGAGGAGCAACGCCGGCTGGCCAAACCGCGCAAACCAGGATTCCGCCCGCGATACTTTGGCCTCGTCCATGCCCAGCCAGCGGCGGTGCAGCGCCGCATTGCCCAGACGCCCCATGCCGTAGGTCACCAGGCTGCCCAGCACATTGCCGACGGTGGCCACGAGCACCAGCGCCACCGGATCGCCGCCCGTGTGCAGGCGGTAGATGAGCAACGCTTCGGAGCCGCCCGGCATCAGGGTCGAGGAAACGAAGGCGGAAAGAAACAGGCCCCAGTCCATTGTCGAAGCCTAGCCGCTGCCCCAGCCTGCGCCCAATGATGGAGGAACCGGAGCAGCTGGGATTTGCCTCTCCGCTCGGCCCCATCCGCCTTGCCTGGGCGGATGGGCGTTGCATCCGCGTGTGGCTGGAGCCACGCCTGGAACCGGGCCGGCAGCCGTCCGCGCCGCCGGCCCCGGCCAGCCACCCCATGCGGCTGTGGCTGACGGCCTGGTTCGCGGGCCAGGAGCTCCCGCTGCCGCCACTGGCCGCGCCGGCCACGCCCTTCCAGGCCCGGCTGCGGGCGGCGCTGCTGGCGATTCCCAGGGGCGAAACGCGCACCTATGGAGAGCTGGCGCGCGCCTTGGGCTCCTCGCCCCGCGCCGTGGGACAAGCCCTGAAGGCCAACCCGCTGCCGCTGTTGATACCCTGCCACCGGGTGGTGGGGGCGCATGGCTTGGGCGGTTTCGCCTGCGGGACGAACTGGAAGCGGAAGCTGCTGGACTTCGAGCGGAACGGCGCCAATGAATGCTGAAAGCAGGTGCTATTTGACACGTCAAAAGAAAGGGCGGCTTTCGCCGCCCTTTGATAACCTCAGCCCTTCCGCATTATTGGAACTGAAGCGCCCCCCCCGAAGTCCCATCGTCAAGCGCAACCGTGAAGGCATTGTTGATCCCCCCTGCCACATCAAGCAAGGCGCCAAGCCCGGTGAAGGTTGACGGAGCACCACAACCCGTGGAAGCCAACGAGATGTTGAACAGGTTCTTGTTCGGCATCACCTGCGTAACCGTTCCATTGTACGAGCAGCCCATGGTGTCGTGAGCCGTCGCAACGCCCGTGTTGGTCACGGTCAGGAACATCGTGGCACCGCCACCCATGCTGGCAGTCCATGCGCGCGCTAGATTCGACAAGGAAACCGTACGATTATACAAACCAGGATTCAACGTCATGTTGAATGTCCCCGTATCGCTGGGGGCAGAATATGTGCCATTGATAGTCGTTGCTGTCCCCGCTCCCGCCAATGTCACGGCAATCTTTTTGGTAATTCACCATCAAACTGGACCTAGATTTTGCCGATATCACTGGCAAGTGTGTTGTGTAACATGTTGAGAATCAAGGGATACAGGTCTTGATTCCGATGATTGAATCGCCAGCAAATTTCGGCCA
>JALVTX010000158.1 GCA_027035825.1 Mariprofundaceae bacterium | reverse complement strand
TCTCCGCCCTGGCCAGCTTGGAGCCGGGATTCTCGCCAGCAATCACCGCCGTGGTCTTGCGCGACACGCTGGAACTCACCCGCGCGCCCAGCGCCTCCAGCCGCGCCTTGGCCTCATCGCGCGTGTAACCCGAGAGCGCGCCCGTCAGCACGTAGGTGCGGCCAGCCAGCGGCTTCGGCGCTTCCTCGTCCGGGCGCGCCTCGGGCCAGTGCACGCCGGCGGCGATCAGCCGCTCGACGACCTCGCGGTTGTGCGGCTGGCGAAAGAAGGTGACGATTTTCTCGGCCAGCACCTCGCCCACGCCCTCGATGCGCACCGATGGCGCGTTGGCCAGCGCCTCTGGGGGCGCCTGGAGCAAGTCCCCCAGCGTCGGGAAACGCTCCGCCAGCGTCATCATGTGCACGGGCCGGCACCACTTGAGCGAAGCGGGCGGCGGCAGACGATCGGTGGGACTGTCGGGTGACAGGTCCGACCCGGCCAGCGCCGCATGCAGGGCTTTCGCCTGCGAAGGTCGAATCTCGATGAGATCGGACAGCGTCAGGCCTTCGATGGCCTCCAGCGTCCCCAGCGAGGCGGCCAGCGTCGCCGCCATCGCCTCGCCAATGCCCATGATGCCCAGCGCATACAGAAAGCGCGGCAGGGTCGTCTGCTTTGAACGCTCCAGCGCGGCCAGCAGGTTGTCGGCGGATTTCTCGCCCATCCGCTCCAATGCCGCCAGTTGCTCCCGGCTCAGCGCATAGAGATCGGCCGGCGTCTCCACCAGCCCCCGATCCACCAACTGATCCACGAGCCGGTCGCCCAGCCCCTCGATGTCCATCGCCTTGCGCGACGCGAAATGGCGGATGGCCTGCTTGCGCTGCGCCGGGCAATACAGTCCGCCACTGCACCGGGCCACGGCCTCGCCCTCGGGCCGGATCACCGCCGCGCCGCACACCGGACAATGCGCCGGCAACGTGACCGGGCGGGCATCCTTCGGTCGGCGCTCGGGCAGGCTCTTGACGATCTCGGGAATCACGTCTCCGGCGCGGCGCACCACCACCGCATCGCCAATCCAGACATCCTTGCGCTCGATTTCGTCCATGTTGTGCAAGGTCGCGTTGCTCACCGTGGCGCCGCCCACGAACACCGGCTCCAACCGCGCCACCGGCGTCAGCGCGCCGGTGCGACCCACCTGCCAGCCCACGTCCAGCACCTTCGAAAGCGCCTCCTCGGCCGGGAACTTCCGTGCAATGGCCCAGCGCGGCGCGCGCGCCACATGCCCCAGCCGCGCCTGCAAGGCCAGTTCGTCCACCTTGAACACCACGCCGTCAATCTCGAAGTCCAGCTCCTTTCGCCGCTCCAGCATCCGGCGGTAATAGGCATGGCAGGCTGTCACGCCCCGGCAGATTTCCAGCTCCCGCGGCACCGGCAGCCCCCAGCCTTGCAGCAGGCGCATGTTGTCGCTGTGGGTGTCGGCCATCGCGCCGCCCTCCACCTCGCCCACGGCATAGGCAAAGAAGCTCAGGGGGCGCTCGGCCGTCACGGCCGGATCGAGCTGGCGCAGGCTGCCGGCCGCGGCATTGCGGGGGTTGGCAAAGGGTTTGTCACCGCGCGCGCGCTGCCGCTCGTTCAGCGCCTCGAACCCTCGCCTGGGCATCACCACCTCGCCGCGCACCTCCAGCAGCTCGGGCCAGCCCTCGCCCAGAAGCCGCAGCGGAATGGCCCGGATCGTCCGCGCGTTCGCGGTCACATCC
>JALVTX010000157.1 GCA_027035825.1 Mariprofundaceae bacterium | reverse complement strand
TCTACAACCACATCCGACCGCACAAGGCCTTGAACCTCCTACCGCCCGCACAGTATCTTGCCAGCCTCAATCCCAGAATGGCGGCCTGAATCCACGCCTTTGTCTCATATGTAGTGGACTAGGACAGCGGCTTGACCCGCGGATTTGCATCACCATAATGCCGCAACCCTTCCAAGGCGGGGCGCGCCGCCGGTGGCGGCGGCTGGAGTCAGACATGGGCGATTCCCTGAAGATTCAATTGCGGAACATGCCGGCGAACGGCTGGCAGTGGCGCGGGAGCGTGCCGGCCGCCGAGCTTCAGGATGCGACGCGCGGCTCGGTGGATGCCCTGCCGGCGGGCGGCTCCGACCTGGCATGGGAGGCGTCGCTGGCGCGGAAGGGCGATTGCTACCATCTGGCCGGCGAGTGGCGCGTGACCGTGCGCTTGAGCTGCTCGCGATGCAACGCCGCCACCGAGGCGACGTTGTCCGGCCGCTTCATGCGGGATTACCGCATGGGCGAGGACGCGGCGCTGGACGAGGCGGAGCCGGACGAGGAGCGCCTGCCGTTTCCCGGCCGCATTGACCTGGTGGACGTGCTGCGGGAGGAAGTGTGGCTGGCCTGGCCGCAGCGCGCGGTGTGCCGGCCGGATTGCCGGGGCTTGTGTCCGCATTGCGGCGCGAACCTCAATCAGGCATCTTGCGCCTGTGCGGATGAGCGCGACGATCATCCGTTCGCGGCGCTGAAAAAGCTGATGGACGGAACGTCCTGAGGCGTGAACAGGAGACAGAGAGATGGCAGTTCCGAAGAAGAAGACCAGCACTTCCAGGCGCAACATGCGTCGCGCGCACGACGCGATTTCCGCGCCCGCCATGAGCGAGTGCCCGAACTGCGGCGAAATGATGCGCCCGCATCACGCTTGCCCGCATTGCGGTTACTACAAGGGCCGTGAGGTGGTCGCCACCGACGAAGTCTGACCGGGCGCGTCCATGAGCCGTATCCTGGTGGACGGTCACGGCGGCGATGACGCGCCGCGCACGGTGATCGATGCGCTGAAGCAGACGCTGTCCGAATCGGATTCGGGCATCGAGCTCGGCATCGTGGGCCGGCCCGAGGAACTGGAGCCCGAGCTTGCGCGCGCCGGACTTGCCGGGCGGGTCGAGCTGGTTGCCGCCTCCGAGGTCGTCGAGATGTGCGAGTCGCCGCTGACGGCCCTGCGTCGCAAGAAGGATTCCTCCATCCATGTCGGGGCTCGCCAGGTGCGCGACGGCGCCTGGGACGCTCTGGTCAGCGCCGGCAATACCGGCGCGCTGATGGCCATATCCAAGCTGATTCTCAAGACCCTGCCGGGCATCGACCGTCCGGCCATCGCATCCGTCATTCCCGGCATCGGCGGCAAGACACTGTTGCTGGATTCCGGCGCCAATGTGGATGTTTCCTCCGAGCACCTGGTGCAGTTCGCCATCATGGGCTCCTGCTACATGCAGGCGGCGGAGGGGCTGGACTCGCCGCGCGTGGGGCTGCTCAACATTGGCTCCGAGGACATCAAGGGCACGGACGTGGTCAAGGTGGCGGCCTCGGAGCTGCGCCAGACGCCGCTGAATTTCGTTGGCAATGTCGAGGGCACGGACATCTTCCTGGACACCGTGGACGTCGTCGTCTGCGACGGCTTTGCCGGCAACGTGGCGCTGAAGACCATGGAGGGCGCGGCGCGCTTCATCCTGCACAGCCTCAAGGAAGCGGTGGCCGAAAGCG
>JALVTX010000156.1 GCA_027035825.1 Mariprofundaceae bacterium | reverse complement strand
TCAGACCATCACCCGCATGGCCATCAGCCTGGGGCTGCTTCTGGCCACGCTGCCCGCGGCCGCGCGGCCCGATATCCAGGCGCCGTATCCGGTGTCCGTCGTGGTTTCCGACGACCGGGCCGACTTGGTGTTTCCGTCCGTGGCCGGCGATTTCCTGGTTTACAGCGAGCGCCGCGGCGACGCCTATCGCGTCGTGCAGGCGTCCAAGGCCGATCCTTCGGCCCGCGAACGCGTGATCGCGCCCCGTTACCTGCGCGAGGCCGTGCGTTTCGGCGTGGCGGTGCGCGACGGCTCGGTGGGCTATGTCAGCAACCGCATGGGGCCGGTGTCGGCCTGGATGAAGCAGGCCGAGGGCGACGGCCATGTGCTGCTGGCCAACATGGGTACGTTCAGCGGCGCCATCGTGCCGATGAACCTGAACGCCTCGCCGGACGGCCGCATCTGGTGCTTCGACACCACGATGGAGAAGGTGTTGCAGTCGCGCGCCATCACCCAGTTCGGCGACGCTTCCAAGCACATGGAGCTGCTGGGCCAGACCTGGCGCTTCTATAGCTCGGACGCCTTCCAGCACAAGATGGGTTATCGCCCCACCAAGACCGGCAACCCGAGCAAGTTCGAGCGACCGTCGCTGTTCATCTTCAACACCCGAACCAGCCGTCTGGTGATGATTCCCAACGCGATGACGGGCGCCATCTCGCCGGACGGCAAGCGCGTGGCCTTCGTGCGCGAGGTGAACGGCAACTACGACATCTGGGTGCAGGACGTGGACGGCGGCCACCTCACGCAGGTGACCAGCTCCCCCTATGGCGATTTCGACCCGGCCTGGAGCCCCGATGGCCGCAAGCTGGCCTTCGCATCCAACCGCGATGCCAGGGGTGACGTGCGCGCCACCAGCATCTACGTGCTCGATCTGGCCTCGGGTGTCGTGGAGCGCGCAACGGTCTCCGGCCGCGCCACTGACGCCGGCCCGGCCTGGCAGGACGCGCAGACCATTCTCTTTCACTCGAAGCGCAAGCCCGGCGGCCACGGCACGGCCTCGCGCTGGAGCATCTGGCGGGTTCGGCTGAACCGATAATCCAGGGCCTGTTCACGCTTGTTTGGATGGTGTCGCTGCTGCCCGAAATGCGACCAATCAAGGCGCGAGGCGCGGCGCATGGTGGGGCCATGCGCAAGCCGAGCAACGCCGAGTGGACGCATTTCGGGCGCAGCCCGGAGGGACTTGGCCATGATTCCGCCTCGCGGCGTTATCGCTTGCTCGCGTGCCGCGGAGGGCACGCCACGCGCGCGATGCCTTGCGAGATCGAAATCATGGCCGAAGTCGCCGCCATCCAAACAAGCGTAAACAGGCCCTAGACAAGAAACCATCAAAGGAGCCAACCATGAAATACGCCATGAAACGATTCGCGCTTGTGCCGCTCCTGGCTGCGGGCTGGATGACGACCGCCGCCGTGCCGGCCCACGCCGGCATCCTGGACTGGATGCAGGAGCACGCCGCCACCCTGCCGGGCGATGGCAAGAGCAAGGCCAAGGCGCCGGCCGATGACGCGCGGCTGGTGACGCTGGAGCCGGGCCAGACCGAGCTCTATCCCAAGCCCTCTCCGGACGGCCGCTTCCTGCTGACCCTGGTGCAGAAGGGCAAGCATGCGTGGATTTCCCGCCGTTATGCCGAGAACGGCGACCCGGCCAACGTGGTCACCGAGGACGCGCGCGCCTTCGATTCCTTCGAGTGGGAGGACGCCGGCCACGTCTATTTCCTGTCCACGCGCGCCGGCGGCCTCGGCCTGTGGGACAAGATTGCCGATGGCGAGGGCATGGTGCGCCGCCTGATGGTGCTGCACGGCC
Organism: Mariprofundaceae bacterium; assembly: GCA_027035825.1. Lineage (GTDB taxonomy): Bacteria > Pseudomonadota > Zetaproteobacteria > Mariprofundales > Mariprofundaceae > JALVTX01. The sequence goes on along the minus strand of JALVTX010000156.1, from coordinate 5,724 downwards.
GCATCACGCAGCCGGTGCTGCTCAAGGATGGCGCGGTCATCGCGGTGCGCCTGCTGCCGGAGCGCGCGAGCCGGGCCGGCGCCCCGCGCCGCGCCGCCCGTCACATGCATGGCGACGGCTTCAATTCCTGGCGGTTCCCGGGCTTCCGCGCCGAGATCGTGCGCATCGGGCCCGATGGCGCCGTGCGCCGGCTGTCCGAGGGCGTGAATCCGGCCTTGTCGCCGGATGGCCAGTGGGTGGCCTTCTCCATGCCGGTCGGCCGCAGCTATCACCTGTTCCGCATGCATCCGGACGGCTCCGCGCTGATCCAGGTCACCAGCGCCCGCAGCGTGGACGTGCAGCCGGCGTGGAGCCGGGACGGCAAGTGGATCCTGTTCACCTCCAACCGCGCCCATCCGGACATGCGCGGCAAGGGCAAGAACAACTGGGATGTCTGGGCCATCCAGCCCGATGGCCGCAACCTGACGCGCCTGACCGCCGATGGCGCGCGCGATGGCGCCCCGCGCATGGGCAAGGACGGCCAGGTGTATTTCCATTCCGACCGCGCCGTGCCGAAGCCCGAACAGCAGGCGCGCGAGGTCAAGCGCGTGATGCGCGGCTTCCACGTCTGGCGCATCGGGTTTCCCGCTGGCTCGACGAAATAGAGCTGACCTCCTCGCGGGACAGGGCGGGCCATCGCGGCCCGCCCTTCTGTTTGCAGGGGGTGTTTGGAGCTCTATTCGTCGATGAAGCGGGTGAAGGCCGATACCGGCTCGCGCGGCGTGCGGTAGCCGTTCACCGGATGCCCGGCATCCTCGTAGCCCAGGGCCATGCCGCAGACGAGCATCATCTCGTCCGCCAGCCCCAGTTCCTCGCGGACGATGTCCGGATACTCGGCCAACGCCGCCTGCGGGCAGGTGGCCAGCCCCTCCTCCACCGCCATCAGCATCACCGATTGCAGGAACATGCCATAGTCGAGCAGTGAGCCCTGGGCCAGTCGCCGGTCGAGGAAGAAGAACATCGCCACCGGCGCCCCGAAGGCGCGGTAGTTCCGCTCCCATTGCGCCAGCCTCGTCGCCTTGTCATCGCGGGCGATGCCCAGCGCCTCGTAGAGCTGCATGCCGCAATCAAAACGCCGTTCCCGATAGGGCGAGCGCCACTCGGCCGGGTAGTAGGGATAGTCCGGCCGGCCGCGGCGACCGGCGCGGAACTCGGCCAGCATCCTGGCCTCGATGCGCGCTTTCGCGTGGCCGGCGACGACCGCCACCTGCCAGGGCTGCGTGTTGGCCCCGCTGGGCGCATGGCGGGCCGCATCCAGGATGCGCTCGATGATCTCGCGCGCCACCGGCCGCTCCAGGAAGGCGCGCACGGACTTGCGCGCCAGCAATGCCTCGCGGACGTTCATGGCCGCAGCCTACGCTTCCGCGCCCGGCCTGTCGCCCAAGGTGGCGGTTTGATTCCGCGGCGCGGATATGTAGGATAATAAATATGAGCAAGCAGACATTGATGAATCAGGCCCATGACATTCTGAACAACGTGTTCGGCTACGAGCGCTTCCGGCCCGTGCAGGAAGACGTGGTGGCGGCGATGCTGGAAGGCCATGACGCCTTCGTGCTGATGCCGACCGGCGGCGGCAAGTCGCTGTGCTACCAGATTCCGTCCATCGTCCGCAAGGGCACGGGCATCGTGGTCTCGCCCCTGATCTCGCTGATGAAGGATCAGGTGGATGCGCTGACCCGATGCGGCGTCTCGGCCGCCTACTACAACTCCTCGCTGAAGGCCGAGGAGGCCAAGCTGGTGCTGGAGCGGTTGAAGAACGGCCAGCTCGACATGCTCTACGTGGCGCCGGAGCGGCTGCTGTCGCAGACCTTCATCAAGACCATCCAGTCCATTCCGCTGGCGTTGTTCGCCATTGACGAGGCGCACTGCGTCTCCCAGTGGGGGCACGACTTCCGTCCCGAATACGAGAAGCTCGGCAGCCTGCGCGAGATGTTCCCCGAGGTACCGATCCTGGCGCTGACCGCCACCGCCGACGAGCACACGCGGCAGGACATCCTGCAATGCCTGAACATCCCGGATGCCCGGCGCTTCATCTCCAGCTTCGACCGCCCGAACATCCGCTACCTGGTGGCCGAGAAGAAGAAGCCGATGGCGCAGCTGCTCCAGTTTCTGGACGACTGGCAGGGCGAGTCCGGCATCATCTACTGCCTGTCGCGCAAGCGCGTGGAGGAGGTGGCCGTGCATTTGCAGCGCCACGGCATCCGCGCCGCGGCCTATCACGCCGGCATGCCCGGGCGCCGGCGCGACAAGGTGCAGGAGGATTTCCTGCACGACCGCATCCGCGTCATCGTCGCCACCATCGCCTTCGGCATGGGCGTGGACAAGCCCAACGTGCGCTTCGTCGTCCATCACGACGTGCCCAAGAGCATCGAGAGTTATTACCAGGAAACCGGCCGCGCCGGCCGCGACGGCATGGAGTCCGAGGCGCTGCTGCTCTACAGCTCTGGCGACGTGAACCTGGTGCGGCGGCTGATCGACAACGTCGAGAGCAAGGAACAGCGGCGCATCGAGATTCACAAGCTGAACAGCATGATCGGTTTCGCCGAGGCGCTGACCTGCCGGCGCAAGGTGCTGCTGGGCTACTTCGGCGAGCATCTGGAGGAGCCCTGCGGCAACTGCGACATCTGCCTCGACCCGCCCGAGACCTTCAACGCCATCGAGCAGGCGCGGCTGGCGCTGGCCTGCGTGAAGGAGCTGGAGGAGCGCTACAGCAAGGGCTACGTGATTGACGTGCTGCGCGGCGCCAATACCGCGCGCATCCGCGAGCGCGGCCACGACAAGCTGGACACCTACGGCAAGGGCGCGGACATGAGCGCCAACGAGTGGACGGTCGTTCTGCGGCAGCTGGTGCACCATGGCTACCTGACGCAGGATATCAGCCAGCACTCGGCGCTGAAGATCACCGACGCGGGCAAGAAGCTGGCGCGGCGCAAGACGCTGATGCTGGCCCGCTTCGAACCGGGCGTGCGGCGCGGCTTCAAGCGGCCACCGCGCCGGCATGGCGATCCGGTGTTCGACGAACTGAGCAAGCTGCGCGGCGAGATGGCCCGCGCCGAGGGCGTGGCGCCGCACGTGCTGATGGGCGACGCATCGCTGGTGGAGATGAGCGAGAAGCTGCCGCGCACGCTGGAGGAACTGGCCGCCATTGACGGCATGGGCCGGCACAAGCTGGACCAGTACGGCGAGTCCTTCCTCAAGGTGCTGCAAAAACATGCGCCGCGGGCCGGCGAGGAGTCCGGCAAGGCGCGGGCCGAGGCGGCCCGCCCGGCGCGCAAGCCGGTCGCGATCCGCGCCGAGATCAGCGATGCGCAGGCGTTCACCTGGTCGCTCTACAAGGAGGGGCTGTCCCCGGCGGAGATCGCGGCGCGGCAAGGGGTGAACGAGGCCACCGTGCTCAAGCATTTCATCGCCCTGGTCAAGGCGGGCTACGAGGTGGATGTGCAGTCCCTGATCGGCGAGGCCTTCGACGAAATCATCGAGGCGATGGACGCCGCCGGCGATTACCCGTCGCTGTCCGAGATCAAGCGCGACCTCGTCAATCCGGTGAGCAACGAGGGCTTCCGCCTGGCGCTGGCCTGGCGCGAGGCGCGCATGGCGGAGGCGGCCGCCGCCTGAGGCCGAGCCGCGCCGGATTCAGGCGCGGCCGAGCCAGGCGTCGAGTTCGCCGCGCCGCTCCAGCGCGTGCAGCTCGTCGCAGCCGCCCACGTGGCGGTCATTGATGAAGATTTGCGGCACGGTGCGCGCGCCGCCGCTGCGGCGCAGCATCTCGGCGCGGCGCTCGGGATCGGTCTGCACGTTGTATTCGACGAAGGCGACCTGCTTGCGCTTGAGCAGTGACTTGGCGCGGATGCAGTAGGGGCAGAAGTTGCTGACGTAGATCTCGACGCGCGCATCGCTCATGAAACGGCTCCTGAAATGAAGGTTCCCGCAGGCTAGGCTCCGGCCGGCGTGCGCGCCAGCGAGAAGGCGCGGATGCCGGCCCCGTTCAGTGCGGCGGAGCGGGCCAGCGTCCGGCAGGCCCAGTGCAGCGTGGCGCCGGTGGTGCGGATGTCGTCCACCACCCACAGCCGCGAGCCCTCGTCCAGCCGGTGCGTCGTGTCCGCCAGGCGAAAGGCGCGGCGGGCATGCCGCCAGCGCTCGGAACGGCCGCGCGCCGATTGCCGGCCGGCATCCCCGGCGCGGCGTAGCCATCCGCTCTCCATCCGCGCGCCGGTGCGCCGCGCGATGGCGCGGCACAGGTTGGCCGCGTGATGCAGGCCTGTCCGGCGCATGCGCGACAGCGGCATCGGCACCGGCAACAGCACGTCGCCGGGCGCGAACAGTTCTCCGAGCCGCGCCGCAGCCGCATCCATCAGCCAGTTCACGCCGGCATCCTTCCCGGCCAGTTTCCAGTTCAGGATGGCCTCGCGCACCGGCCCGTCATAGACATACAGGCTTTCCATGCGCGAGAAGGGCGGCGGCTTGCGCAAGCATGCGCCGCAAGGGCCGGGCGCCAGCTCCGCCGGCAGCGGCTCGCCGCAGCGCGCGCAGGACTTGCGGGGCCAGACCCGGATGCGCCGCGCGCACGCATCACAGGCCGCGCCGCGCTGGCGCGCCGGGCCCTGGCAGAAGACGCAGGCCGGCGGCAGCAGCGCGTCCAGGCATCTGTCAACGAGGGATTGCAGCGCGGTTGACAGCATGGGCATGAGTCTCAGCATGCCTGACATGCCCGATGCCAGCAACTGGTTTGCGCCCGTGCCCGAGGCGCGGCGGCGCGCGTTTCCGCGCACCTTGCGGGACGGCCCGCGTATCGAGGCGGCGGGCCGGCGGCTCGTCAATTTCGCATCCAACGATTACCTGGGGCTGGCCTCGCATCCCGAGGTGGTGGAGGCCGCTGTCCGCGCCCTGTGCGAGCGCGGCCTGGGCGCCGGGGCCTCGCGGCTGGTGAGCGGCGACGATCCCGCGTTGCACGCCTTCGAGCGGGAGCTGGCGCGCTGGAAGGGCTACGGGGCCTGCCTGCTCCTGGGTTCCGGCATGCTGGCCAACATCGGCCTGCTGGACGCCTTGGCCGGGCGGGAGGCGCGGCTGTTCGGCGATCGCCTGAATCATGCCTCGCTGGTGGATGGCGCGCGCCTGGCGCGCGGTCGTCTGCATCGCTATCCGCACCTGGACCTGGCGGCGCTGGAGCGGCTGCTGGCGCGGCGCGGCAGCGGGCGCAACGTCATCGTCAGCGACGGCGTGTTCAGCATGGATGGCGACTGCGCCGACGTGCGCGGCCTGCTGGAGCTGGCCGAGAGGCGCGATGCCATCGTCGTGCTGGACGACGCGCACGGGCTCGGGGTGCTGGGGCCGGAAGGTCGCGGGCTGGCGGCCGAGGCCGGGTGCGCCGGACACCCGAGGCTGGTGGAGGTTGGCACCTGCGGCAAGGCGCTGGGCGGCTATGGCGCGTTCATCCTGGGGCCGGCCGCGTTCATCGAGGGCTTGCGGCAGCGGCTGCGGACGATGATCTATTCCACGGCGCTGCCGCCGGCCCTGCCGGCGGCTTCGATGGCGGCGCTGGCCGTGCTGCGGCGGGAGCGGCTGTCGGAGCGCTTGCAGGCGCGGATTCGGCATTTCCTGCGCGCGGCCGGGGAGGCCTGCCTGCCGCTGCTGCCCTCGCGCACGGCCATCCAGCCGCTGGTCGTGGGCGCGGACGAGGCGGCGCCG
>JALVTX010000155.1 GCA_027035825.1 Mariprofundaceae bacterium | reverse complement strand
ATCCGTCCCTTCGAGCAACTGCACATCTACAACGTCGCCAACGGCGAACGCTTCACCACCTATGCCATCGAGGCGCCGCGCGGCTCGGGCGTCATCGGCATGAACGGCGCCGCCGCCCACAAGGCGAGGCCGGGCGATGCCGTCATCATCTGCACCTATGCGACGATGAGCGAGGCCGAGGCCGCCGCCTTCCAGCCCGATCTCGTCTATCTGGACGCGGCCAACCGCATCGTCCGCACCTCGCGCGGACGCCTCGCCGCCGCCTGACGGTGAAGCCCGCGTCCCGCCGGCGGGCCTCCGCCTCGCTGCTCGCATTGCTGGGCCTCTTGGTTCAGGCGCAGCTCTGGGGCTGCGCGCGCGAGCCCGAGGACGTGAAGGAATCGCGCTTCCTGATGGGCACGCTGGTCACGTTCACCATCAGCGGCGCGCCGAGGGAGGCGGCGCTGGCCGCCATCCGCGACGCCGCCGGCGAGATGCGGCGCATCGAGCGCGCGTTCACCATCTACGGCGATGCGCCCAACGCGGTGAAGGCCTTCAACGCGGCCGCGCCCGGCGCGCCCGTCCCGCTGCCGGACGAGGTGTCGCGCCTGCTGCAAACGGCGCTCGCCATCGCGCGGCGGAGCGACGGCGCCTTCTCCCCCGCCCTGGGCGCGCCCGATCGGCTCTGGGGCTTCTCGCTGCCCGAGCCGCCCTCCGCCCCGCCGGACATGGCGCGCCTGCGGGCGCTGATGCGGGGCGCGAAGTGGACGAACATCGTCCACGCCGCCCGCAGCTGGAAGCGGCTGCACCCGGCGGCCCAACTGGACTTCGGCGGCATCGCCAAGGGCTACGCCATCGACCGCGCCATCGCCGTGCTGAAGCGCCACGGCATCGCCAACGCCATCGTGGATGCCGGCGGCGACATGCGCATCATCGGCAATCGCCACGGCCGCCCTTGGCGCATCGGCCTGCGCCATCCGCGTCGCAAGCAGGCGACGCTGGGCTGGTTCGAGGCGGAGGGCGACGTGGCCATCGTCACCTCCGGCGACTACGAACGCTATTTCATCTGGCATGGCCGGCGGTACCATCACATCCTCGATCCGGCCACCGGCCTGCCGGCGCGCCGATCCATGAGCGCCACCGTCGTGGCGCGCAACGCCACGCTGGCGGACGGCTGGAGCACGGCGCTGTTCGTGCTGGGCGAGCAAGGCCTGCCGCTCGTCCGCAGCCTCGGGATGCAGGCCGTGCTGGTGGACGCCGCCGGCCATCTCCACCGCACGCCGGATGCGCTGGCGCCCTTCCATCCTTCCCCGGAGCCGCATTCATGAACCCGAACGCCAACCCGTATCTCCCCGTGCCCGACTACCACATGCACACGCCGCGCTGCCATCACGCCGAGGGCCGCGTGGCGGATTATGCCCGCGCGGCCCTGCGCGCGGGGCTGAACGAAATCGGCATGTCCGACCATTCGCCGATGCCGGAGGGCTTCACCGACGACTGGCGCATGGCCATGAGCGAACTGGACGACTACATCGCGGAGGTGCGGGCCGCGCGAGATGCGTTTGAAGAGCGGCTCGTCATCCGCCTGGGACTGGAGGCGGACTTCCGCCCCGGCAGCGAGGCGGCGGTGGCGGAAATGATTCGCGTCCATGACTGGGACTACGTCATCGGCTCGGTGCACTACATCGAGGGCTGGGACTTCGACAATCCCGACAAGCTGCGCGAGTGGGACGGACGCAACATCGAGGATGCCTGGTGCGACTACTTCGAGCTGGTCGCGGCCTCCGCGCGCACGGGACTGTTCGACATCATCGGCCATCCCGACCTCATCAAGAAATTCGGCCACCGTGCGCCCGAGGACAGCCGGCGCGTGAACGCGGCGATGGAGGCCATGCTCCAGGCCGTGCGCGAGGCCGGCTGCGCGCTGGAAATCAGCTCGGCCGGCCTGCGCAAGCCGATCGGCGAAATCTACCCGCACCCGCGCATGATCCGCCGCGCCGCGGAACTGGGCATCCCGTTCGCCTTCGGCTCGGACGCCCACAAGCCCGCCGACGTCGGCCACGCGATGGATGCATGTCTGTCGCTGCTGGAGGAGTGCGGCGTGCACGGAGTCTGCGCCTTCGCGCGGCGAAAGCGGCGCATGCTGCCCCTCCGCCGTCGCTGAACCGCATGGTCGGGAATCCCGCGAACCCGAACCGCGCGCTCGTCACCGGCGCGACCGGCGGCTTCGGCCGCCTGTTCGCGCGCATGCTGGAGGAGCGGGGTCACCGGCTGCTGCTGCACGGCCGCGACCAGGCGCGCATGGACGCATTGCTGGCGGAACTGGCGCGGCCAGCCGACCATGCCGCCGTGCTGGCCGATCTTGCCGACGAAGCCGGCGTGGCGGCGCTCATCCGGGCCTCCCGCGAGCATCGCGTGGCGGGGCTGGTGAACAACGCGGGCTTCGGCCTGTGGGGCCGTTTCCCGGACGTGCCGGCCGAGGGGCATGCGGACGTATTGCGCGTGGACTTGCTGGCGCCGGTTCAACTCGCCCACGCCCTGCTCCCGTCCATCCGGGAAGCCCGCGGCTTCATCATCAACGTCTCGTCGCTGGCGGGCGTGACGCCGCTGCCTCATCTCTCCACCTATGCCGCGGCCAAGGCGGGACTGACCTTCTGGAGCGAGGCGCTGCGCGTCGAGCTGGCCGGCGCCGTGCGCGTCGTCACCCTCGCCCCCGGCCCGTCGCCGACCGGTTTCCGCGCTGTCTCCGGCATGCCCGAGCGCACCGGCGATTTTTTCCGCCAACCGGCCGAGACCGTCGTGCGCGCGGCACTGGCGGCGCTGGATCGCGGCGGCGGCATGGTCGTCCCCGGCTGGCGTCACCGGCTGCTGCGCCTGTTGCAGGCCGTCACGCCCACACCGCTGGCCCTGCGCCTGATGGAGCGCGCCCTCCGGCCCTGAGCCTGGATTTTCCGGGCTAAGCTTCCTCCACGGAGCTAACGTTCACCTCCCGCCATTCGTCCAGCAGCGGGAAATACAGCGCCGTCCGCACCTCGCGCCCCGGCTCCAGCAGGGCCAGCGCCCGCGCATAGCGCGCCAGTTGCGGCCCGTGCCGCCCGGCTTCCTCGTCCAGGAATCGCTGGCGGTCGCCGCCCTCGTGGCTGGCCGTCTTGTAGTCCACGATCCAGCGCACGCCTTGGTCGACAAAGGCGCGATCCACCACATTCCGGGAAACGGCGGAACCCTCGCGGACGAGGATTTCCCATTCGCAATGCGCGTCCTCGTGCCGGCCGGAGAGCACCCAGCGCCCGCGCTCCGAGGCCAGCACCGTTTGCATCGCCTGCCGCACGCGCGCCTCCGCCTCGCGCAAGCCTTCCCCGCTCAGCCCCTCGGCCAGCAGCAGGCACCGCGCGCGGGCCGCAAGATCCGGCCACATCGCATCCCGCCAGCGCTCCACGCCCATGCCGCCCACCCACTCCAGCAGCGCGTGCACGGCGTTGCCCACCGGCGCGGCCAAGAGCCCCGCCCAGGCATATTCCGGCTGGCGCGCAGGCCCGGACGGCGGCGGAGGCGGCGCGCCGGGCGGCTCGACCACGCGCGTCACCGGCGCCAGCGCCTCGGCGTCCCCGTCCGCCTCGCGCGCCGCGTATTCGTGAACCGTCGCGCCAAAGGCGTCCTCGCCGCCCTCCTCGATCAGCGCCATGAACGAACCCGAATCCGCCCTGAACATCCCGTTGCGCTGCTCGCTCACATGCCCCAGCAGGTGCAGCGCGCGCTCGGCGCGCGTGCAGGCCACGTAAAAGAGCCGTCGGTCCTCCTGCGCTTCCTTGGCCCGCTCGATGTCCCGCACCATCCGGAACACCGCGTCGTCGTCCCCGCCCGCCGCGGGCCTGGCGGCCAGCAGCAGGCGCACGTCGCCCTCCGCCACCGTCTCGGTGAAGGCGAGCAACGGGGCGTCGCCGTTCCTCGGCCGGCGACCCAGCCCCGGCAGGATGACCGTGTCCCATTGCAGGCCCTTGGCCCCGTGCATGGTCAGCACCTCCAGCCCGGCCGCCTCCGGATCGGGATCCGGCGCCGCATACAAATCGGCGAGCACCGCATCCAGGCGCGCGAAGGGCGCATGGCCGGCCACGCCGCCCTCCTCCTCCACGCGGCCCAGCGCCTCCAGCACGCGGGCGGCGTTCTCCCGCCCCCGTTCGCCGACCAGCGCCGGCATGCCCAGCCGCCGCCAGGCCGCCTCCACCAGTTCCGCCACCGGCGCGCGCCAGGCCGCAGCCACGCAAGGCGCCAGCGCCTCGCGCACGAAGCACGCCCGCTCGCGCTCCGCCAACCGCTCCAGCCGCGCCTCATCGTTGAGCGCCTGCCAGACGCCGCCCTCGCGGCCGGCTAGCAGCGCCCACAAATCGCGCGTGTCCAGGCCGCAGCACGGCATGCGCAGGATGGCCAGCCAGGCGTCGTCATCCAGCGGGTGCAACAGCGCCCGGGCCAACGCCCGCAGCCAGCGCGCCTCCGGGGCATCGGCCAGCGGCAGCACGTCCACGGCGCGATACGGCAGCCCCGCCCGGGCCAGCACCCGCACCACCTCGCGCAGATGCGCGCGCGACCGGCCCAGCACGCCCACGCGCCGGCCTTCGGCGCGCGCGGCGCGCGCGATCTCCACCACCCGTTCGGCCTCGGCCGCGTCATCCCGTCCCAACCACCGGTGCAGGTGCACGCCCGATTCCTCGTCATCGTCGCGGGCGGCCAGGGCCGGCGCGCAGGGAATCGCCCCGTGCACCACGTCCGCCACGGGCGGGAAGATGCGCTCGAAGGCGCGGTTCACCCAGTCCACGATGGCCGGCGTGGAGCGGAAGTTGCGCTCCAGCCCCAGCGCCGAAACGGGCGGCAGCTCGGCCGCGTTGTCCGCCGCCTTCAGAAACAGGCTCACCTCCGCCTTGCGGAAGCGGTAGATGGACTGCATCGGGTCGCCCACCAGGAACAGGGTGCGCCCGTCGCCCGACTCCCAGCCAGCGGTGAGGCAGCGCAGCAGCTGCACCTGGAGTTCCGAGGTGTCCTGGAACTCGTCCACCAGCACGTGGCGGATTCGGCCATCCAGCCGCAACAGCAGGTCGGTGGGGCATCCCACGTCGTCGGTGAGCGCATCCAGCGCGGCCAGCGCGATGCCGGTGAAATCCATCTCGCCGCGCGCCGCGAACCGGCTCGCAAGCTCCGCGTGCGCCAGCGGCAGCAGGCGGAACAGCGCCGCGATCACCCGCCACTGGCCGTCGTCATAGGCGGCCCCATCAGGCAGCCCGGCCACCGCCGCGAACGCCTCGGCCAGTCCCGGCGTGGCCTCCGCCAGCGCCAGCATCTCCTTCATGCGCTCCTTTTCAGCCTTGCATTCCCTGGGAAAACCGGCATTCACGTTCAGCCCCTTGGGGCTGCGCAACTTGCCGCCGCCGGTCAGCAACGCCGAGGCCAGCAGCTTCCAGGCCGGCATCCGCGTCACGTCCGCCTCGGGCCAGCCCGCCAGCATCGCCAGCGCCGCGTTCTCGCGCCCGAGGTTGGCGGCGGCAAAGCGGACCAATTCGGGCAGGGCCGCCTTCATCTCCGGCGGCGTCAGCCGGTCGGCCTGCGCCAGCCGCTCGCGCATCACCGCCGCCAGGTTGGCCTCCATCGCCGCCCGCAGGCCATCGAGGTCGCGCGCATGCCGGGCCACGAGCGGCAGCCAGGTTTCGCGCCGCGCCAGCATCGCGGCCATCAAGTCCATCAGGCGCGGCAGCCGGTTGTCCTGATGCAGCAACAGCCGTTCGGCGTCCGCCGCCAGGGCCGCATCCTCCAGCGCCTGCTCCAGTGCCGCCCGCGCCGCCTCGCGGTACACGGGCCGGGCATCCTCCAGCGGCGCGGGCGGCGCGCCCAGGCCCGAAAGCAGCGGTAGCCGCCGCGCCAGCCCCGCCGCCAGCGCATCCAGCGTCATGATGGAAAGCCGCGACACGTGCTGTTCCAGCCGCCAGCCGCGCTCGCGCGAGCGCGCCAGCGCCGCCTGCGCCAGTTCCCAGCGGGCCAGGGCCGGGTCATTGGCATCAGGCCTTGGCATGGTCAGCGCCCGGTGCACGCGGGCGCGCATCTCGGCGGCGGCCTTGCGCGTGAAGGTGATGGCCAGAATCTCCTCCGGCGCGTCGGCGTGAGCCAGCAGGGCCAGCATCCGCCGCGTCAAGAGCTCCGTCTTGCCGGAGCCGGCCGGCGCCTGCACCAGGAAGGAGCCATCGGGCCGGATAGCCCGCGCGCGCGTTGCTTCACTCATCTCCGAGCTCGCTCCCGCCGTCCCGACGCTCGGTGATGCGGCAAACGGCCTCCAGCCCGCAGTATTCGCAGGCCCGCGTGTCGCGGGGCGCGACCTCGGCGCGCCCGGCCAGGAACTCCCGCGCCAGCGCATCCAGCGCCGCGCGCCAGCGCGCCAGCACCTCTTCCCATTCCTCCTCCCCGCCCCGGCAGGGTCGGATGCCGCGGATGCCAACATCCTCGCCGGCCAGCCCCTCGAAGCCCAGGCCATCCGCATCCTGCCGCAGGCGGGCGAACGCCACCGCGTCGCGCGCCCCCAGCCCGAGCGCCAGCGCATAGGCCGGCAACTGAGGCTCGGCCGGGCGTTCGTCCAGCCATGCGCGGGCGGACTGCTTCCTGCCCGTCTTGTAATCCAGCACGATCCGCCGCCCCTCGGCGTCCTCGTCCACGCGATCCACGCGCAAATCGAGCCGCAAGCCGCCGGCATCGTCGCCCGAGCCCGGCAGCGCCAGCCGCGCCGTCAGCTCGCGCGCCTTCACCACGAACGGCGGCCGCGCCTCCTCCAGCCGCAACCACGCCAGCAGCAGCCCGGAGAGGCGAGCCTGCTCCACCCGGGTCAGCGCCGCATCCATCGCCGGCCCCGCCTGCTCCCAGGCCCGCGCCACCGCTTCCGTCACCAGCGCCCGGCGGCCCGCCTCATCGGTCTCCGCCAGCCGCCGGCTGTCGCCCAGCGCGGCCCAGAGGCGATCCAGCGCCGCGTGCGCCAGCCGGCCGCGCGCGTCGGGCGCGATGCCCGGCTCGGCCTCCTCCAGCGCCCGCGCCCCCAGCCGGCGCCGCACGAAGGCGCGGAACGGGCAGGCCGACTGCTCGCCGAGCAGCGCCGTGCCGCCGCCCACCGCCGCGCCCTCGGGCAGCGGCACGGGCGGCGCATCCGCATAGGCCTCCAGGGCCGGTGCGACCCATGACGGCGGCATCTCCGCCATCGCCGCCTCCGGCAGGCCCGCGATGAACGCCGACGGCTCCTGCTCCACGCCGTCGCGCTGGCGGGCAAACGTGCATTCCACGCGCCCGGCCATGCCGCGCACCCGATCCCACAACCAGGCGGCGCGCCGGTAGTCCCGCTCGGGATTGCCGACCGGCAGCCCCATCCGCAGGGCCAGCGCCGGCGGCAACATCGGGTGCGGCGGCGTGGCTTGCGGAAACGAGGCATCATCCATGCCCATCACGAACGCCGCGTCGCATTGCAGGCCCGGCGCCTCCTCCAGCGGCAGCACGACCACGTTCGGAAACAGCGGCGGGCGCGCCAGTTCGCGGCCGGCGCAGGCCCTCCGCAGGCGGGCCAGGAAGCCCGCCCA
>JALVTX010000154.1 GCA_027035825.1 Mariprofundaceae bacterium | reverse complement strand
CTCCGCCGAAGCGCCGGAAGAGCCGCCGCTGGATTTGCGCGCGCCGCCGCGCATCGAGCGGCGCACGCTCGACCGGCTGCGCCAGGCCATCGCTTCCATCCCGCCGCTCCCCGAGGTCTGGCACCAGGTGGAAGCCTTGATGAACGACCCCTATGCCGCGCCGCGCGACCTCGCCCGCATCATCGAGAACGATCCGGTGCTCACGTCCCGCATCCTGCAATGGAGCAATTCCGCGGCCTGGCTGCCTTCCGGCGGCAAGCCGATTACAGACGTGGCGCTGGCCATCACGCGCACCGGCATGGACGCCGCGCACGACCTGATCCTGCAAACGCTGGCGCCGAACATCGGCGATGTGGGCGAGGATTCGAGCCTTGAGGCACAGCGGGTGTGGTTCCACAGCCAGGCGATTGCGTCCATTGCGCGCATCCTCGCCGACCAGGCCCAGGTGGTGGATCGCAAGCTCGCCGGCACGCTCGGCATGCTGCACGACATCGGCAAGCTGGTGATCCTCCACATCGAGGATGACGACGCCTTGCAGCGCCTGCGCGAACGCATCGCCGCCGGCGCCGCCGACCTCGCCGCCGAATGGGAAACGCTGGGCTACACCCACATTGACGCTGGCATGATGCTGGCCCTGCACTGGAAGCTGCCGCGCAGCATCCACCGCTTCATCTACTTCCACCATCACCCGTGCTGGCACAAGCCGGATGTCTGGCCGATGGACGTCCAGCCCTCCATCATGCTGGGGCACATGGCACATCTGACGCTTCAGGCGCTGGAACAGGACGACGACGGCATCTGGTCGCAAGCACGGCGCACCCATGTGCCGGGCACGGAGCAACTGTTGCGCCGCCCGCTGAAGCTGCCGCTGACCGATGCGCGCCTGCACGCGCAACTGGCGCAGGAAGTGGATCGGCTCAAGCGCCTGTTCCCGAAGCTGTTTCCCGCGGAGCCGGCTACGGCCTGAACGCCTGTTTCAGGCGCTTGTTTCAGCGGCTCATGTTCATTCCAGCCACGGCAGCCCCATGCGACGGGCCCGCGCCAGATCTTCCGGCGTATCCACGTCGAACCCCATGCTCAGCAGGCGCACCGAAAGCCCCGCCGCTTGCGCCCGCCGCAGCGTGACATCACGCACGCTGGCCCCGCCCCACGGGATGTCATCGAACAATTCCCGGTGCATGCCGCGCATGGCCAGCAGATCGTAGCCACCGTCCTCGACCGGGCCGACGACCACGTCCAGACGATCTCCGGCCCCAGTCAACAGGCGCACCGCCGTCTTCAGCCGCGCCTCGCTCATGTGCGGGCTGTCCGTGCCCAAGAGCAGCACCCCGCCCCGTCCGGACGCGAACGCCATCTCCGCGGCGCGACGCATGCGCGAGCCCAGATCGCCCCCGCCCTGCGGGATGATGCGCGTATCCAGTTCGCGGAAGAACGGGTGCTCCGGATCATCGGCGGCCACCCACGCCCAGGGCCAGAGCGCCAGCGCCCGCGCAATCACGTGGCGGGCCATGGCCGCATGCAACCGCGCCGCCTCGACGGGCGAACAGGCGGGCAAAAGCCGGGTCTTCACCTGTCCCGGCACCGGCGCCTTGCAGAAGATGATGGGCTGGATCACGAGCAATCCCGGTACCACCTCCGCAATCGCTCGGGATCAGCGCCCAGCCAGTAGCCGAGGCGCAGGCTCCACATCAGCCACACCGTGCGCGCGATGCCGTGCCGCTCCCAGCGGCGGCTGGAGGTCACCA
>JALVTX010000153.1 GCA_027035825.1 Mariprofundaceae bacterium | reverse complement strand
AGTGGACGCATTTCGGGCGCAGCCCGGAGGGACTTGGCCATGATTCCGCCTCGCGGCGTTATCGCTTGCTCGCGTGCCGCGAGGCACGCCACGCGCGCGATGCCTTGCGAGATCGAAATCATGGCCGAAGTCGCCGCCATTCAAACAAGCGCGAACAGGCCCTGGCCCGGATGTTTCATGTGACCATGCGTTGGCATTTGAACGATTGGAACCCTCGAAGGAGATGCCTCATGGATATTTCCTCGCAACATGACGCCCCGCATTTCGCGGCGCCTGGCTTGCCTGCGCGGGCCGGATGCGCGCCTTCGGCCGCGAACCATGGCGATGGCCATGCTTCTTGCCTGCATGCGCGCCCCGACCTCGCGCATCCCGCGCCAGCCATCCGCGATCACATGAAACATCCGGGCTAACGCCATGCGATTGTTCAAGACCATTTTCAAGACCGGCATCCGCACCGAGCCGCTGCCCGCGCCAACCGCCGACATCGAGCGCCTGGGCCGGCGGCTGGAGGCAACCATCCGCGCCCGCTTCGCGGGGTCGCTGGCCATCCGCGAGGTGGACGCCGGCTCCTGCAACGGCTGCGAGCTGGAAATCCACGCCACCAACAACTGCTATTACGACCTGGAGCGCTTCGGCTGCCATTTCGTGGCCAGCCCGCGCCATGCGGACATGCTGCTCGTCACCGGGCCGGTGTCGGTGAACATGAAAACGGCGCTGGAAATGACGTATGCGGCCGTGCCCGAACCCAGGCTGGTGGTGGCGGTGGGCGACTGCGCCGCCGATTGCGGCGTCTTCGGGCGCGACAACTACGCCATCGCCGGCAGCGTGGCCGACATCATTCCCGTGGACGTGATGGTGCGCGGCTGCCCGCCGACGCCGGCGGACATCATCCACGGCATCCTGGCCGCCATCGAGGGGCCGCCATCCGGGGGCGCGGACCAGCCGCAAAACGGCTAGCCTTCGGCGCATGGCCATCGTCAATCGCCGCGCCCGGCACGATTATCACATCCTGGAGACCTTCGAGGCCGGCATCATCCTCACCGGCCCGGAGGTCAAGTCCATCCGCGCCGGCCAGGCCAGCCTCGCCGAGGCCCACTGCATCGTGCGAAACGGCAAGGTGCTGCTCGTTGGCTGCCACATCAATCCCTACAAGCCGGCGGCGATGAACAACCCCGCCGACCCCCGCCGCACGCGCGAACTGTTGCTGCACAAGCGGGAAATCAGCCGCCTGACCGGCAAGCTGAAGGAGAAGGGGCTGGCGCTGGTGCCGCTGAAGCTCTATTTCAACGAGCGCGGCTACGCCAAGCTCCAGCTTGGCCTCTGCCGCGGCAAGAAGCTTTACGACAAGCGCCACGCCATCAAGGAACGCGAGGTGAAGCGCGACCTCGCCCGCCGCTACAAGACCCGCTGACATCCAGCCCCTGCGCCGGGTTGTCGGGCAAGGACAAACGACCGAGCGCGGAGACCGGACGCGGAAATGGCAACCAACGAAAACGGGAGGCCCGAAGGCCTCCCGTCGTTCCTTGGGAAAAAACGCGGTCGCGTCAGTTGCGGCTCTTGTCCACGATCTTGGACTGGCCGATCCAGCTCATCATCGCGCGCAGCTGCTCGCCCACGCGCTCGATCTCGTGCTCGGCCGCCAGGCGGCGCTTGGCGTTCATCGAAATCTTGCCGGAATTGCATTCCTCGACGAACTCGCGCGCGAAGTCGCCGTTCTGGATTTCCTTCAGGATGCGGCGCATCTCGGCCTTGGTTTCCTCGGTGATGATGCGCGGGCCGCGTGTCAGGTCGCCGTACTCGGCCGTGTTCGAAATCGAGTAGCGCATGTTGGCGATGCCGCCCTCGTAGATCAGGTCCACGATGAGCTTGACCTCGTGCAGGCACTCGAAGTAGGCCATCTCGGCCGGGTAGCCGGCCTCCACCAGCGTCTCGAAGCCGGCGGTGATCAGCGCCGTCAGCCCGCCGCAGAGCACGGCCTGCTCGCCGAAGAGGTCGGTCTCGCACTCGTCGCGGAAGGTGGTCTCGATCACGCCCGCGCGCGTGCCGCCGTTGGCCTTGGCGTAGGAGAGCGCCAGCGCCTTGGCGTTGCCGGTGGCGTCCTGGTCCACGGCGATCAGGCTCGGCACGCCGCCGCCTTGGGTGTAGGTGTGGCGCACCAGGTGCCCCGGGCCCTTGGGCGCGATCATGATGACGTCCAGGTCGCCACGCGGCTGGATGGTGCCGAAATGGATGTTGAAGCCGTGGGCGAAGGCCAGCGCCGCGCCCTGCTTCAGGTTCGGCTCGATGTCGTCGCGATAGACCTGGGCCTGGTTCTCGTCCGGCAGCAGCACCATGACCACGTCCGCGCCCTTCACGGCGTCGGCGATGTCCGCCACCTTCAGGCCCTCGTTCTCGGCCTTGCGGCGGGAGGCCGAACCGGCGCGCAGGCCCACCGTCACGTCCACGCCGGAGTCCTTCAGGTTCAGCGCATGGGCGTGGCCCTGCGAGCCGTAGCCCAGAATCGCCACCTTCTTGCCCTGGATGAGGGACAAATCGGCGTCGTCATCGTAGTAAATCGTCAAAGCCATGGTGCTGTTCTCCTTGTTGAAACTCGCAAATCCGAAAGGTGGCGCAGGATAGACGCTTTCGCGCTGGAATTCACGCCTTTGTTGCGTAATGTTGGCCGCGGGCGCCGCTTGCGGCGCGCATCCCCACGGGAGGACGCATGCTGACCATCATCTCGCCCGCCAAGAAGCTGGACATGGAAACCCCCGCGCCGGTGTCGGCCTTCTCCGAGCCCGCGTTCCTGGACGACGCGGAGGAGCTCGTCGGCATCCTGCGCCGGAAGGGGCCGGACGAGCTGCAAGCCCTGATGAAAATCAGCCCGAAGCTGGCCGAGCTGAACGCGCGGCGCTTTGCCTGGTGGCATCGGCCGTTCACGCAGGAGAACGCCAAGCAGGCCTTGTTCGCCTTTCGCGGCGACGTGTACGCGGCGCTGGACGCGGACAGCCTCGATGACGACGCCATCGCCTTCGCCCAGGATCACCTGCGCATCCTCTCCGGCCTTTACGGCCTGTTGCGGCCGCTGGATCTGATGCAGGCCTACCGGCTGGAGATGGGCACGCGCCTGGCCACCCCCCGGGGCCG
Organism: Mariprofundaceae bacterium; assembly: GCA_027035825.1. Classification (GTDB taxonomy): domain Bacteria; phylum Pseudomonadota; class Zetaproteobacteria; order Mariprofundales; family Mariprofundaceae; genus JALVTX01. Next base: position 4,486 of record JALVTX010000153.1, on the reverse strand, counting down.
CGACCTCTACGCCTTCTGGGGCGAGCGCCTCACCGCGGCCTTGAACGAGGCCTTGAACGAGGAAATGGCCCGGCATGACACGCCAGTGCTGCTCAACCTCGCCTCGGGCGAGTATGCCCGCGCCGTCTCCTTCGGAGACATCGCCGGCCGCGTCATCCACGTCCATTTCAAGGAACGGCGCGACGACGGCTGGCGCGTCATCGGCATCCATGCCAAGAAGGCGCGCGGCATGATGTGCCGCTTCATCCTCGAGCGCGGCGCGGACGATCCGGAAGCGCTGCGCGATTTCCGCGAGGGCGGCTATGCCTTCCGCCCGGAGATGTCCACCGAGTCGGACTGGGTGTTCGCGCGGTAGTTCGCGCCTTGCGGGGCGGCGCCGTGCGGGCGGGGAAGCCCGCCGGCGGGAGAAACTGGTGGGCCCACCATCCACTGGATTGAAATCCAGCCCCGTCCAACGCCGTCCGAAAAATCGCTTGGGGCTTGACTAGAACAGGGGTTTAATCGAGCAGGATTTTGAGGATGGTTTTGTAGATGCCCTGCCGTCTGTGATTGAATCTGAACTCGGTTTCCTTGAGGTGCAAGTAGAAGTCCTCCTTTCGGATGCCATTGAACCTGGCCAGTCGTTTCTTGGCGAAGCTCCAGAACGACTCGATGCCGTTGATATGTCGATCGCCCGCAGCGAATTCGTTGGCGCCATGATGAACCCTGAAATGCTTCTCATAGCCAACATCCACCAAGCCGTCATAACCTCTCCATCCGTCGGAGTGGATGACGCTGTTGGGCTCCACCCGGCCACGAATCACCTTTTGTAACGTGGACTTGGCGCAATCGGGAACGATTTCGGTGTAAACGCTTCCATTGCGCTTGAAGATGCCGAAGACGATGGTCTTGGATCCGGCTCCCCGCCCTCGCTTGCCCCGGACACGCCTGGGGCCAAAGTATGACTCTTCGACCTCCACCGTGCCGCCGAAGGGCGATTGCTCTTCGCAGTACTCGGCCAAGCGCACCCGTATGGCCTTCAGGTAGCGGTTCACGGTGTTGCGATTCAGGCCGCTCAATTCAGCGATCTGTCCGGCCGTCAGATCTAGCGCGAACAGGCATCAGCTGCCGAAATTTGGCGAAGGCCGGAGCCGAAAATCCATGTCTTCCAAGGGCTATAAAGGGAGTTCTCCCACAGGCGCTACCCAGTAGATTTTGCGCTTGGGGCGTTTCATCCGCCTGTCGCGCCCTTGGCTTTTCGCTTCTCAAGCCAGCGTTTCCAGCCGGCCTGCATGGCCTCGATGGCTCGCCGGCGGCCTTCGGGGGTCTTGGGGCCAGTGGATGCGCCGCCGTGCAGATAGCAGCGCCCGTTCGGCATGGCCCAGCACTGGCAGGGCTTGCCGGATCGAGTCTTGGCTCCGCAACGCTTGAGACGCGGCAGGCTTGCCAGGTAGCGGATTCTCCGGGCCTCGCGTTCGGCGGCAATGGCCGCCTCCATGTTCTCCAGGTCTGGAAGCTCCAGAAGCTCTGAATCCGCCGGAAGCGCAATGTCTGGAAGCTCCATCTCCAAGCGCGCCAGTTCTTCGTCAGAGGGCGGCTCAAGCTCCCGCTGCCCGTGATTTTCGTTTTCGTTCACCATGTCCTGCCTCCCATGCCTAGCGATTTTCCGCGCCCGCGAACCCGCAACGTAGCTCGCCTAGGAAGAACCTATGCCCAGTCACTCGATCCACTCCACGTCCGAGTCTTGCGCGGGGTCGGGCGTTTGCTTCTCGTTCGCACGCCGTAGCGCCTCCTGCCGCTCGCGGTAGGCCCGGCGCACCTGTTCCCCCTCGCGGGGCGGCAGCTTCGCGGCCAGGGGTGTCACGGCTTGCAGCGCGTCCTCGTCTCCGGCCGCCTCGATGGCTTCCAGCACGTCGGGCAGGGCCGGGCGTGCCGCAGCCGGGTCGGGCGTTCCGGGCTCGCTCGCACACTCCGCCAGGGCTGGGGTTGCCTGGGCCATCTCCTCGGCCGAGTAGAGGCCGGACAGTTCGGCAGGGAAGGCCCGCCGCAATGCCAGGGCCTCGGCCACCTTGCCCAGCATCAGGTCGGGCATCTTGCGCCACATCGGGGCCGGCCGGCCTTGCTTGTCCGTCTGGACGTAGGAATCCCAGCGTGCCACGGCCCACAGGGGTTCCTTGAAGCCGTCTCGCAGCACGCCCACGCGGGCGGCTGCCGGCGGCTCCGAATCCAGCCACACGTCGCGCCACTGGCCGTCATTGCCGCACCATTGTGGGCCAAGCTGCCCGGCATAGTGCCCCGTTCGCTCGGCAATCAGGCGCAGGCCATCAATCGAGACTTGCACGCTCATTACCTCGCGGCGCTCGCGCGAATCCCAGCGCTTGATCGCGTAGATTTGACGTGCGAACGGATCGAGCCCCGTCCGGTTGCACTGGCCGATGAACAGCGCCAGCTCGTCATCGGTCGCGCCCTTGCAGATCGTTCGCTTCACAAGCTCTACCTGCTCCCGGCTCATCGGGGCTGGAACGGCAGGCGCTTCGGGGGTGGTGGTCAGCTCTCCGCTCATGCCGCTTCCTCCTGTTCGTAGGCCCAGCGGGGCAGGGCCAAGGGTTGGATGGCCTCGCCATAGCCGGGCCATGCGTCCGGCTCGCCGCGCGCCTCGGCTTCCATGCAAGCCGCCAAGGTCGCCAGATCGCGCCGGTAGGCCGTGCGGCCCAGCTCCACGTCCATCGCGTCCAGTTCGTAGGCTGCCACTAGGTGCGGGGCGTCCTTCTCGATGGCGAGGAACACGAAGCGCCGCACGTCCAGCCCCGCCGCCTTGCAGCCGTCCAGGTAGAAGGCCGCCTGCCGGTGGTAGCCATAGCGCCATGTGCTCCGGGAAAACTCGTCAGGGGCGGCGCTGGCCGTCGTCTTCACGTCCACGATGAACCCTCTGCAAAACCCCATTGGATTTTGTTATGCTGAAGCGGATTTGAAATGAGGGGGTTAGACGATGCGAGGGCGCAGGCATCCGCAATGGGGATTTGGAGACGAGGCGCTTTGGAGCCGCGTTCCGGACGATCATTTTCTGGTTCGTGTTGATGATGTGATTGATTGGGAACCGATTGATGAGGAGCTGGATTGTCTTTATTCGCAGACGGGCCGGCCGTCGCACCCGCCGCTGTCCTTTTCAAGATGCTGTTGCTGGAGATGTGGTTCAATCTGAGCGATCCTGCGGTGGAATCGCAGGTTCGGGATCGGCTGAGTGTTGTCGGAGAGGGGCCGCCCCGGCCTCTGCCCGGCAAACACCAGCGGCCCGCCGCCCGTCAGCGGCTCCAGTTCATCCAGCAGGGCCATTGCCTGCCGGGGCAGCGGCACGGCGTGCGGCGTCTTGGTCTTGCTCACGATGTAGCGCCATTGCGCCCGCTCGTGGTCTATGTCCGCCCAGCGCATCATCCGCACTTCGCCGGGCCTCGATAGCGTCCATGCCAGCATCATCAATGCCCCGCGCGTCACGGGCTGGGGATACTCGCGGATGAGACGCATCAGCATCCCGGCTTCCTTGCGCGTGGTGAATGCCGGGCGATGTGTCCGCCGTTCCTTCGCGAACAGGTCGCGCGGGTTCAAGTCCGCCGCCGGGTTGCGCGTGGCATCCCCGTGACTGATGGCGAACGCGAACACGCGCCGGATGTATGAATGCAGCCGCCGCACCTTGTAAAGGTTGCCCGCCGCCTCGATGCGCCGCAGCAGGGCCAGCACGTCCGGGGCTCGCACGTCATCCATCCGCTTGCCGCCGATGAAGGGGAACACGTCCGCGCGGAACCATGCGAGCGCGTCCCGCCGGGTCTTGTGAGCCCAATCGCGCCCGGCATGGTCAATCCAGCGCAAGGTCGCTTCCTCGAACGTCACCGCCGCGCCGGGGTTCTCGCCACGGGCCGCCGCCGTGCGAGCCACCTCGGCAGCCTTCCTCGCCTCCTTCAGGCTCATGGCCGGATACTCGCCAAGGGTCAGCCAGCGCTCCTTCCTGCCCTCGCGCAGCCGGAGCCGCCAAGTATCCTTGTGGACGCCCCGAACGAAAAACAGGCCGCGCCCGTCATACAGGCGAACGGGCCGCCCAGACCTCGGCCGTTTCAAGTGCCGGATGGCCGCGTCCGTGATTGGCTTCGCCGCTCTCCCCATGCCACACCTCCAAGCCGTGCCGGTTCGGCTCCAAAAAGCGAAACACGCCAAAGGAATCCGCGAAACCTCTTGCGCCACAAGGGTTTTCGGGTCGATTGTGGGTAGCGATTCTGGCTTTTCCCGCAGTTGCCACCCAATAAGGGGCGCGATTCGTGGGGATTACCTTAGACCATGATGGACACAAAAGGCAAGAAAAAGCCCGCATTTCTGCGGGCTTGCTGGATGCTGCGAGACGTTGCGAGACGTCTAGATGGTGCCGAAGGCCGGAGTCGAACCGGCACGGGCAAAGCCCACCACCCCCTCAAGATGGCGTGTCTACCAATTCCACCACTTCGGCATTGAACCGGATGCG
>JALVTX010000152.1 GCA_027035825.1 Mariprofundaceae bacterium | reverse complement strand
TTCAGGCGGTTGATTTCGTTGTCGTCCACCACCAGCACGACCGATTTCATGCCGCGACCTCCTTGCGCTCAGGCTGCCACAGCGGCAACCAGACGTGGAAGGTGCAACCTTTCCCCTCCCCGGGGCTATCGGCCCAGATGCGGCCGCCGTGGGCGCTGATGATGCGCCGGCTCAGGTACAGGCCGATTCCCAGCCCGTGCTCCTTGCTGGTGGAAAAGAGGCGGAACAGCCGATGCTCGATGAAATCGCGGCTCATGCCGCAGCCGGTGTCAGCCACCCGAATCTCCACCCCGTCGGCGGCGGCGCTGGCGCGCACGCTCAGCGTCCCCTGGCCCTGCATCGCCTGCACCGCGTTGTCGAACAGGGTTTCGAACACGCCGGTCAGCAAGTCCTCGTCCGCGGCCACCAGCGGCAGCTCGGGCAGCTCGCAGTCCACCTCCACGCCCTCCGGCCACAGCCGCGCCTCGATGGCGCGGCGCAACAGCTCGGCCACATCGAGCGGCCGCAAATCGGGGTGAATCGGCGCGCGCGGATCGGCCAGACGCTGCATCAGCATCTGCATGCGTCCCGTCACCTTGCGGATGGCGGCTACCAGCCGCTCGGCGTCCTCGGCGTCCAGCTTGCGGGCCTGCATGTTGTGGGCCAGGAACTGGAGATCGTTCAGGCGGTTCTTCAGATCGTGCGAGTGCAGCTGCCCCGCCACCCGTGAGAGCGAGTCCAGCCGCGCGCGGTCAGCCAGCTGGCGGCTGAGCCGCGCATGCTCCAGGCTCATGGCCGCGAAGCGGGCCACGCCCTGGAGCGCCTCGATCTCGTCATCCTCCGTGGGCTGGCCGTCCTCGTGCGGGCCCAGCCACAACCAGGCGCGGCCATGCCGGCGCGGCAGCGGCAGGCAGAGCTCGTAGCCGGCCACGTCCTCCAGCCGCGATGGCGGGCACTCGATCTCCGGCGGCCGCGCCGCATCCTCGGGCCAGACCACGAGCCGGTCCGCCTCGCCGCCCGCCGGCGCGCCAGCCTGGCGTTCGTCCAGCGCCGCCGACACCCGGTGGCAGACCTTGCAAATGCGCGCCAACAGCGCCCGCTCCACGTCCTCGACCGGCAGATCGGCCAGATCCTCGGCACCGAGATCGCGGATGGCCTTGAGCGCATCGAGGTGGCGGCGGAAGAAGAGCCGATCCATGCCGCGCTGGAGCGCGCGCACCACCGGCGAGAACAGCAGCGCCGCCGCCAGCGCGGCGGCAATCAGCGCCCAGGTGGAGAGCGGCCGTCCGGTCAGCGCGTAGAACGACGACTCCGCCAGCACCAGCGCCACGAAGAACGTCGCCAGCACCGCGAACACGGCCAGGAACCAGGCCGCCGAATGCAGCAGGCGCCGCCACGACCAGCGCCCGGGCCGCGCGCGGCCCGCCGTCATGTCAGGGATGGACGCACTCCGGCGAGAGCCCGGCGGCGCGCAGCTCGCCGGCCAGCCGCTCGCGCCCGGCCTCGGGCAGCACGGTGAGCGGCAGGCGAATCTCCCAGCCCATCCAGCCCATCATCGCGCAGGCCGCCTTGACCGGAATCGGGTTCGATTGCATGAACATGGCCGCGTTCAGCGGCGCCAGTTCGCGCTGGATGGCCGCCGCCCGGGGCGCGTCGCCGGCGCGCATGGCCTCCGTCAGCGCCTTCATCCGCTCGGGCGCGACGTTGGAGACCACGGAAATCACCCCGTGGCCGCCCAGCGCCATGAACGGCGTCACCGTGGCGTCGTCCCCGGAGAGGTAGCGGATGGCGTCGCCCGCCTCGGCCATCAGGCGCACCAGTTGATCCATGTCCGCCGTCGCGTCCTTGATGCCGACGATATTCGGAATCCGCGCCAGCCGGCCCACCGTTTCCGGCTGGATGGAGGAGGCGGTGCGCCCCGGCACGTTGTAGAGAATCTGCGGCAGGTGCACGGCCTCGGCCACGGCCCTGTAGTGCTGGTAGATGCCCTCCTGCGTGGGCTTGTTGTAATAGGGCGAAATCAACAGCGCCGCGTCCGCGCCCAGCTCCCGCGCCGCCCGTGTCAGCTCGATGGACTCGGCCGTGTTGTTGCTGCCGGTGCCGGCGATGACCGGCACGCGGCCGGCGGCCTGCTCCACGGCCATGCGGATCAGCGCCTTGTGCTCATCAAAACTCAGCGTCGCCGCCTCGCCGGTGGTGCCGGCCGGCACGATGGCGTCCACCCCCGCCTCGATCTGGCGCTCGACGTGGGCGCGGAAGGCATCCTCGTCGATCGCGCCATCGCGAAAAGGCGTGACCAGCGCGGTGATGGTGCCGTGAAACATGCCTGCCTCCTTGGAAACCCTTGAACCGGACGGAAACCTTACCGGCCTTCAGTCGGCGGCGGAAGGGTCGAGCTCGAAATCCGCCGCCAGCCGGCTCGTCGCGGCCTCCCGCATCAGGGGAACCACCTCCTGGTGCGCCGGATGCGCCTGGTAGGCGACGAGTGCATCAAGGCTTTCCAGGTCCGCCACCAGCGCCAGGTCGGCGGACTGCGCCTCGCCCAGCACGTCCGCCCCCGCAGTGAGCCGGATCAGCCCCGGAATGCGGCCGTTCAGCGCCTCCAGCCGCGCGACGAGCGCCGGCGCATCCGCCCGGTTCTTCAGCTTCCAGAGCACTACGTGCCGAATCATGCATCCCCTCCCAGCAATTCGTTTTCCAGCAATTCGCGCAGCGCCTCGATGCCGCGCCGGTCATGGGCCGAGGTCGGCAACGGCGCGAGCATGCCCCCCAGCGCCCGCGTCATCTCCGCCAGCCGTTTCGCGCGCGCGTTGCCGGAGAGCTTGTCCGCCTTGGTGGCCACCGGGATCCAGCGCAACCCTTGGGCGTTCAGCCATTCGATCAGTTGCAGATCGGCGGGCTTCGGCCCGTGGCGGATGTCCATCAGCGCCAGCACCAGGTCCGCGCCCGGCTCGCGCGCCAGATACGCCTCGATGAGCCCGGCCCAGCGGGCCTGCTCGCGCTTGGAGGCGCGGGCGAAGCCATAGCCCGGCAAATCCACCACCAAAAGCCGCTCATCCACCGCGAACAGGTTGAGCAGGCGGGTGCAGCCGGGCGACTTCGAGGTCTTGACCAGCCCCTTGCGACCGAACAGCGCGTTCAGCAGGCTGGACTTGCCGACATTGGAATGGCCGGCCACCGCCACCTGCGGCAGGGCGAGCGCCGGAAACTGGCGCGCATCGGCCACCGACTGCACGAACACCGTGTGTTCCCAACGCAATCCCATCACGCAAACCCCATCATGCGGAGCCTGTCCGCTTTGCCCGGCGGCATCAAGCCGTGACAACCAGCCCGGGCCTCCCTAGAGTTGCCTAAATTATGGGCATTTCGACTCCGACACCGCTCCCCGGCTTCCGGCTCGGCCGCGCCTTCATCGCCACACCGCTGGCGCTGGCGCCGATGGCCGGCATCACCGACCTGCCGTTTCGGCGCATCTGCCGCCGCTTCGGCGCCGGACTGACCATTACCGAGATGATCGCCTCGCGCGCCGTGGATCAGGGCCGCGAGCGCACCGAGCGCATGGCCGAGATCGGCGCCGACGAGCACCCGGTCGGCATCCAGATCGCCGGCTCCGACCCGGACTTCCTGCGCGAGGCGGCGCGCTGGGCCGAGTCGCGCGGGCCGGATTTCATCGACATCAACATGGGCTGCCCGGTCAAGAAGATCTGCAAGCAGGTGGCGGGCTCGGCGCTGCTGAAGGACGAAGCCCGGGTGGCGCGCGTCATCGAGGCGGTAGTGGCCGCCACCCGCCTGCCGGTGACGCTGAAGATTCGCACCGGCTGGGACGAACGGAGCAAGAACGTGGCCCGCGTGGCAAGGATCGCCGAGGAATGCGGCGTGCAAATGCTGACCGTGCACGGCCGCACCCGCGCGCAGATGTTCAACGGCCAGGCCAACTGGGAGGACATCGGGCTGGCCAAGGCGTCGGTGTCCATCCCCGTGCTGGGCAACGGCGACATCGTGGACGGGCGCTCGGCCCGCGAGATGCTGCACGTCTCTGGCTGCGACGGCGTGATGGTCGGCCGCGCCGTGCAGGGCAACCCCTGGGTGCTGGCCGAGGTGCGCGCGGCCATCCGGGGCGAGCCCGCGCCGGCGCCGCCCACCCCGGCCGAGCGCTGGGCCGTCGTGCGCGAGCACATGCTGGCCCTGGCCGAGCATCACGGCGAGGCCGTGGCCTCGCGCTTGGTGCGCAAGCATGTGCCGTGGTACAGCAAGGGCCTGCCGGGCTCGGCCGAGTTCCGCGCCGCCTTCCAGAAGCAATCCGGCTGGCAGGCGCAACTGGAGGCGGCGCGGCGGTTCTTCCTCGGCCAGGAGCGCCTGCGCGATGCCGCCTGAAGCGCTGGCCGGCGCCGATGCGCTGCCGCTGCCCCTGTTCGCGCTCGATGGCGAGGGATGCGTGCGAGGCGTCAACCTCGAAGCCCAGTCGCTGTTGGGGCTCTCGGCGCAGGCGCTGGAGGGGCGGCCGGTGAGCGAGATCTTCGCGCCCGAGTCGGACGTCCACCGCATGCTGGAGCGCATGCGCGAGCACCACGCCAGCCTCTCCTGCCATGGCCTGGTCGAGCGGCGAAAGGGCATGCCCTGCTCGCTGCACATCGGCCCCGCCGACGGCGGCTTCCTGCTCCTGATGGCGCCGGATTCCAGCCGCCGCGACCTGGACGAGCAGGCCCGGCGACAGGAGATGGCCGAGGCGGTGGCCCGCATCGCGCTGGAAATGGCGCACGAGGTCAAGAACCCGCTCACCGGCCTGCGCGGCGCGGCGCAGTGGCTCTCGGAACAGGAGATGGAACCGGCCTGGAAGGAGGCGGCGGAGATGATGCTGGAGCAGGTGGACTTGATCCGCGAGCGCATCGACGCCTTTCTGCAACTGGGGCCGCGCGCGGCCGTGAGCCTGGAGCCGGTCAACATTCACGGGCTGATTGACGAGGTCTGCCTGCCGATGCGCTCGCGGGTGAGCCTGCGTCGCGTGTTCGACCCCTCCTTGCCCCAAATCCGCGCCCACGGCGGCCGGCTGCGCCAGGCGCTGGAAAACCTGTGGCAAAACGCGCTGGAGGCCGGCGCCAGCTGGGTGGAATGGCAGACGCGCGTGAACACCGCCGTGCGCCTGCCGGGCCGCAGGGAGCCGGTGCTGGAAATCCGCATCAGCAACGACGGCGAGCCGATCCCGGCCGCCATCCGCGAACACCTGTTCGAGCCCTTCGTCACCGCCAAGGAGCGCGGCAGCGGCCTGGGACTGGCGCTGGTGCAGCGCGTGGCGCAGGAGCATGGCGGGCTGGTGCGCGTGGAATCCGATGCCGGGCGCACCAGCTTCACGCTGCAACTGCCGATGCTGGAGGCGGACTGATGCGGGTGCTGGTGGTGGACGACGATGCCAGCATCCGCTGGGTGCTGGCGCGCGTGCTCGGCGAGGAGGGGCTGGAAGTGGCGCAGGCCGGCAGCCTGGCCGAGGCGGACGAAGCCATGGCCGCGAACGACGTCGGGCTGGTTTTTCTCGACGTCTATCTGCCGGACGGCAACGGCATGCAGGCCGTGGCCGAGGGCCGCTTCGCGGCCGCGCCGGTGGTGCTGCTGACGGCCGAGACCACGTTCGACAACGCCGCCCAGGCCTATCGCGTCGGCGCCATGGAATACCTCCCCAAGCCCTTCGACCTGGACGAGGTGCGCTCGCTGGCGCGCCGCATCCGCCCGGCGGACGAGAGCGCCCCGGACACGGCGGCGGACGACGAAGCAGCCGCCGCGCCGACAACGATGATCGGCAAGAGCCCGGCCATGCAGCAACTCTTCCGCACGCTGGGACGGGTGGCGGCCTCCGATCTCACGGTGCTGGTCACCGGCGAATCCGGCACCGGCAAGGAGATGGTCGCGCGCGTGCTGCACGAACAGAGCCGCCGGCGGGATCAGCCCTTCGTTGCCATCAATACCGCCGCCATCCCCGCCGACCTGCTGGAAGCCGAGCTGTTCGGCCACGAAAAGGGCGCCTTCACCGGCGCCGATCGCGCGCGGCCGGGCCGCTTCGAGCAGGCCAACGGCGGCACGCTGTTCCTGGACGAGATCGGCGACATGCCGGCCGGGCTGCAAGTGAAGCTGTTGCGCGTGCTGGAGGAAGGGGTCATCCAGCGCGTCGGCGGCCGCGAGGACAAGCGTGTGAACGTGCGCCTGGTCGCCGCCACGCACCAGAACCTTCAGGACAAGATCAAGGCGGGCGCGTTCCGCGAAGACCTCTATTACCGCCTGAACGTGATCCCGGTGCACATCCCGCCGCTGCGCGAGCGCCGCGACGACATCCCGCTGCTGGCCGAGGCCATGCTCAACGATGCGGCCCGGGAGCTGGACATGACGCCGCCGGTGTTGCTGGACGAGGCGATGCGCCTCTTGGTGCAGTACGACTGGCCCGGCAACGTGCGGGAGCTGAAGAACGTGATGCGTCGGCTGGCCTTGCTGACGCCGGGCGCGGCCATCACGCTCTCGGACGTGGCGCTGGCGCTGGGCCACCAGGACAACCACCCGGACAGGGAGGAAACCCTGGGCGAGGCCGTGAACCGCTGCCTGCGCCTGTACATGGACAGGCTGGGCTACGGCGAGGCGGTGGACCTGCACAAGCACCTGCTCAGCGAGGTGGAGCCGCCGCTGCTGATGCTGGTGATGGAGCGCTGCGGCGGCAACCAGATCAAGGCCGCGAAGATGCTGGGGCTGAACCGCAACACCGTGCGCAAGCTGCTGCGCCAGTACAACATCGACCCCGCCTATTTCAAGCAGTGAGGAACCCGCCATGCCCGATGCCGACCAGCGCCTGACCGAGCTGGAAACCCGCGCCGCCTTCCAGGAGCGGCTGATCCAGGAGCTCAACGAGGCCCTGACCGCCCAACAGAAGCAGCTGGATGATCTTGCGCGGCAGGTGGCCTGGCTGCGTCGCCACGCCGCCGGCGGCGAAACCATCCGCCGACCCGAGGAGGAAACGCCGCCGCCGCATTACTGAGGCGGACGCCTGCCCCGGAACAGTGTTGAACCGCGGCCCGGTTTTCTCCATGCTGTCGCCTCGCGCCCATGGCGCACTAGGGCCTGTTCACGCTTGTTTGGACGGTGTCGCTGCCGCCCGAAATGCGACCAATCAAGGCGCGAGGCGTGGCGCATGGTGGTTCCATGCGCAAGCCGAGCAACGCCGAGTGGGCGCATTCCGGGCGCAGCCCGGAGGGACTTGGCCATGATTCCGCCTCGCGGCGTTATCGCTTGCTCGCGTGCCGCAGAGGGCACGCCACGCGCGCGATGCCTTGCGAGATCGAAATCATGGCCGAAGTCGCCGCCATCCAAACAAGCGTGAACAGGTCCTAATAACAACGAGAGGAGGAATCCATGAACACTTGGCTGCGTTTCTGCACCATCCTACTGGCCGGTTGCGGCCTGTGGCTGGCGGGCCTTGCCATGCCCGCCCCGTCCGGCCACGCATCCGTCGTCGCCAAGGCCGCGGACATGCTCATCGCCCCCGCCTGGGCCCACGATGACAAGCACGAGGCCGACAAGAAGGACGAAGACAAGAAGGATGACGATGAGAAAGAGCATCATGATCACCATGACAAGAAGGATCATGACAAGGACGAGCACGACGACTGATTCCAGTCAGCAACGGGGCC
>JALVTX010000151.1 GCA_027035825.1 Mariprofundaceae bacterium | reverse complement strand
CGCGAATGCGCGCCTTTTTGGCGTCCACCGCGTGCGGGTCGCGCGTCTTGCGCGGCAGCGGCCGGTAGATTTCCACGCGGTCGCCATCGCGCAGCTCGGTGGACATCGTCACCAGCTTGCCCAGCACACCCACCTTGTTCACGGAGAAATCGATCTCCGGATGCTTCTCCAGGATGTGGCTCATCGCAATGGCTTCCTCCACGGTCGTGCCCTCGGGCACATCCAGCTCCTCCAGCGTCTGCTGGTGCGGCAGCGCGTAGGCCACGGTCACCTTCATCCCTGCTCCCTCCCCCGGTAGAGCTTCATCGCCCGCTCCTCGAACACCCGCGCCATCGTCATGCAGGCATGGCCGAACACCGGCGAGGCCACCATGCCGAGCATCATGCTCTTGAACTCGAACTCGATGGAGAAGTGAACCCGGCAGGACTCCGGCCCCGTCTCCTCGAACGACCACACGCTCTCCAGGAAGCGGAACGGCCCTTCCAGCAGCCGGATTTCCACCAGCTTGCCCGGCACGAAGCGATCCACGGTGCGAAACGACTGGCGGATGCCCTTGAAATCGGCGACCAGCTCCGCCGTCAGCTCATCCTCGCGCCGCTCCAGCACGCGCGCGTCGGCCACCCAGGGCAGGAACTCGGGATAGGCCGGGATATCCATCACCACGTCATACATGTGCCTGGCCGGGCAGGCCAGCGCGCGCACGTCCTCGTAGGCAGGCATCAGCGTCTCTTCCTTCTTCTCCCGTCGTCATAGGGGTTGTCCGTGGCCGCCAGCTCCAGCCGCACGGGCACCCCGGCAAGATCGAAACAGCGGCGGAAATCCCGCTCCAGGTAGCGCCGGTAGGACTGGCGCACGGCATCCGGCCGGTTGCAGAAGATGCGGATGGTCGGCGGCCGCGTGGCCGTCTGGGTGCAGTATTTCATGCGCACCACGGCCCCGTCGTCGCTGGGCGGATGCTGCCGCATCTGCGCCCGCTCCAGCCAGCGGTTCAGCTCGCCGGTGCCCAGCTCCGTGCGGTTGCGCCGCGCCGCGTTCACCGCCTTCTTCAGCAAGGCTCGAACGCCCTTGCCCTTCGCCGCCGAGATGCGGCAGACGGGCACGTCCGGCAGGCCGCGCAGCCGGAAATCCAGCCGCTCGGCAAATCGCGCCCACGCATCGTGATCCAGCAAGTCCACCTTGTTCACGGCCACGACGAGCGCACAGCCCTTCTCCCAGGCCAGGCCCAGGAGCCGCATGTCCTGCTCGGCCACTTCGGCCGCGGCATCCAGCACCAGCACCGCCGCGTCCGCCCGCGCGAACGCCTGCCGCGCCTTGACGCGGGCCACGAGCTCCACCGCGTCGCGGATGCGGGATCGACGCCGCTGCCCGGCCGTGTCCACCAGCCGCACCACGCCCTCGCCCGACTCGTCCTTCCACGGCAGATCCACGTCCACGGCGTCGCGCGTGGTGCCCGCCACGGGACTGACCGCCATCCGCTCGCGGCCCAGCCAGGCATTGATGAGGGTGGACTTGCCGACATTCGGCCGGCCAATCACCGCAAGCTGGGCGATGACGCGCGTATCCTCCGCCGCCTCGCCGCCCTCGGGCCAGGGAATGCGCTCCGCCAGCGCCTCGCGCAAGGCCCGCAGGCCGTGACCATGCAGGGCCGACACCGCCACCGGCTCGCCCAGCCCCAGGGCAAAGAACTCCAGCGCCGACTCCGGACGCTCGGCCTTGTTCGCCACCAGCAGCACCGGGAGCCCCTGCCGGCGCAGGCGGTCGGCGATGCGTTCATCCAGCGGCGTCAGGCCCGCCGTTCCATCAACGACGAACAGCACCAGGTCGGCCACGTCGAGCGCCGCATCCACCTGCGCCGCGATGCAGTCCTGCAAGCCGCCGCCATCGTCCAGGCCGATGCCGCCGGTGTCCACCAGCGTGACCGGCCGCCCGTCCAGCGACCACGAGGCCTCCAGCCTGTCCACGGTCACGCCCGGCCGATCATCGACGATGGCCCGGCGCTCGCGCATCAGGCGGTTGAAAAGCGTGGATTTGCCGACATTGGGGCGGCCGACAATGGCCACCACGGGCGCGGGCCCCGCCGGGGCGCCCATCGGAGAAGCAGCCGCGACGCCGGACGCGGAACCATCGGGCCGCGCGAGCGGGCCCCCGGTCATCGATCCCTCACCGAATCGTCACCGGATTAGATAGAGGCCGCCCAGATGGTCGCGCACCAGCACGCCACCGGCGGCGGGCGTCAGCGACTCGTCCACGCGGCCCGGCACGCTCGCCTGGCCCAGCACGCGACCCTGCCTGTCCAGCGCATACACCCGGCCGGTGCTGGAGGCCGCGAACAGCCGCCCGCCGGAGCGCGCCGGCCCCACCAGTTCCCCGTCATCCAGCTTGCGCTGCCAGAGCGTGGCCCCGGTGGCGGCATCCAGCGCCAGCAGGCGGCCATCGCTGGCGGCGGCGAACATCCGATCGCCATCCACCAGCGGCGTGTCCTTCAGCGAGATGCTCCGCTGCCAGCGCACCTCGCCGTCGGCCACGGAGAGCCCCGTCAACCGCCCCTGGTAGAACGACACCACGAGCACGTCGCCCGCGATGACCGGATCGGCCACCGGCGTCTTCATCTCGCTCAGGGTCATGGCGTCGTTCAGGAGCAGCAGTTGCCGCCGCCATGCCAGGTCGCCCGAATCGGCGTGCAGCGCCGCCACGTCGCCATTGCTGAACACGGCATAGACCATGCCGTCGCGCACCAGCGGCGAGGCGCCGCGTTGCAGCGAGAAGCCGCCCGCCAGGCCGGAAAAGCTCCAGCGCTTCTCGCCTGCGGGGGAGAAGCGATACACGTGGTTGTCCGCCGTCTGCACCAGGAAATCGCCATCCACGGCCACCGGATGGCCGGTGACGACCGAGGCCAGCGTCTTCTTCCAGCGGATGACGCCGGCCGCCGGGTCCACGCCATAGAGCCCGCCCTCGACATCGGTGAGCACGACCAGCCGGGGCGACAGCGCCAGCGCGCCGGACTCGCAGGGCGCGTCCAGCGCCAGGCGCGACCGTTCGCCGCCCGCCAGGTCGAATACGTGCACGCGCCCGTCCCGGCCGCCAATCACGATGCGATCGCCGGCCACGGCCGGCCTGGAGGCCGCCGGCGGCGACATCGGCTGGCGCTGATCCACGTCGCGCACCCAGGCCACCGACAGAGGGCGCGAGACCTCTTCCTCCGCCATTTGCGCTGTCGCGTCCGCGGCCTTCGCGCGCTCCTCGTGGCCGGGCCACAGCGCGCATCCGGCGAGCAGCGCCAGCCCCGCCAGCGCCCCCAAAGCGCGGAGGCGTCGTCCGTTGCGGCGCGCGGCGTTCATGCGCCCTGCTCCGCTTGCTCCCCCATTTGCTTCCATGGCCGGCTTTCCGCTCACGAAGCTCCCTGCCCCGCGCCCTTGCCGGAGGATGTCTTGCTGGAGGAAGCGTCCAGCTTCGCCAGCCAATCCTCGATGGCCTTCTTCAATGCCGCGTCGTGGGACGTGGCCCGCGCCGCCTTTTGCAGGTGCGCGACGCGCGACGCGTCATCGGCGCTGACCTGCGCCAGCAGGTATTGCCGCAGCTGTTCGTAATCGCGCCCCACCGGCGTCTTCAGCGTCTCGCGCGCGGCCTGCTTGTTCCCCTTGCGCAGGTAGAGCGCCGCGAGATCCAGCCGCGCCTGCCAGCCGATCTCGCGATCGGGCGCGTCGGCCATCAGGGCCTTCAGATGCGCCTCGGCCTTCGCCTCGTCGGCCGCGGCCAGGAGCAGTTGCGACAGCCCCGCATAGGCGGTGTCGCCGTAATCCTTCACCACCCGCTCCAACAGCGCCTTGCGCGCCTCGCCCTGCCGCTCGGCCAGCGCCTGGTGGTAGAGCGTGGCGGCGGACGCCCGCCGCGCGGCCTCGTGTTCGCGCCAGTAGCTCGCGGCGGCAATCAGCAGGATCACGGCCGCCAGCCCCGCGACCACCTGCTTCTGGTGCGCCTGCACCCATGCCGCCAGGCGCGCGGACTGCATCTCGCGCCTCAGTTCGTCCATCTCCTCGCGGCTGATGTCCGCGGGCTCGGGCTGCTGGCTTGGCGTCTTGTCGTTCACGTCGGGCTCCTCTCCGTGCCTTTCTCTTCTTGTCTCTTGTTTCGGAAGTCCCGGCCGGCAAGGCGGCCGGCGAGACGGCGCGAAAACTACGGCTTCGCGGCCGCCGCGTCATCCTCGGAAGGACCGCCGCGCTCCATCATCGCCCTGAGCACGCTCTGCACCAGGGCCGCCAGCGGAATGGCCAGGAACACGCCCAGAATGCCCCAGAAGCTGCCGAACACCAGCACCGCCACCACGATGGCGATGGGGTGCATGTCCACCACCTCGGAAAACAGCCACGGCACCAGCACGTTGCCGTCCAGCACCTGCACCACCGTGTACGCGGCCAGCGCGTACAGCGTGTCGTCGCTCAGGCCCCACTGGAAGAACGACAGCAGCACCACCGGAATGGTCACCACCGCCGCGCCGACGAACGGAATCCACACCGACACGCCGGTCAGCGCCCCCAGAAGCAGCGCGTACTGGTGGCCGCACAGGCCCAGCGCGATCCAGGTCGCGCCGCCGACGACGAGCATCTCCCACACCTTGCCGCGCAGGTAGTTGCCGATCTGCACGTCCACCTCGCGCCAGACCCGCCGCAGCAGCCGCCGCTCGCGCGGCAGGAAGCGTTGCGTCCACTGGAGAATCTGTTGCTTGTCCTTGAGCAGGAAGAACACCAGCACCGGCACCAGCACGGCATAGATGAGCAGCGTGATCAGGCCCGGAATCGAGGCGAGCGAGAACGAGAACACCGCCGCGCCCCATTCCTGGAGCTTGCCGGCCAGCATCGTCGCCAGGTTCTGGACATAGTCCGGCTTGATCCAGCCGGCATACTTCACCTGCATCGTGTGCAGGAAATCGCGCAGGCTGGCCACGTATTGCGGCGCCTGCGACACCAGCCGCCCCACCTGCTCGGAAAGCACCGGCAGCACGGCCAGCAGCGCGAACAACCCCAGCAGCGCCACCGCCGTCCCCACCAGCAGGATGGCCGCCAGCCTCGGCATTCGGCAGCGCTCCAGAAGCGAGACCACGCCGTCCAGCACGTAGGCCAGGGCAATCGCCACCAGAAGCGGCGCCAGCACGTTGCCAAAGAGCGACAGCAGCAGGAAGATGACCAGCAGCGAGGCCAGCAGCGCCACCATCTCGGTGTCCGCCAGCTGCCGCTCCAGCCATTCCTTGAGCCGCGCGGTCATGCGCCCGGCGCCTCCGGCTTCCCGCGCGCGCCGCCGCTCCCGGGCCAGCCCAGGGCCGCAAGCCACGCCGCGGCCAGCGTCGCCGCGAGGTGCAGCGCCTCGCTCACCCCGTGCAGCATGCCGAAGCGCCGGCGCAACGGCGCATCGGGCGGCACGGCGTCAATCGGCCCCATTTCGGCCTTGATATCGGCCATCATCGGCGACAGCGCGAACTCGTTGACGCCCACGAGCAGCGCCAGCAGAAGCAACGGCCACCAGCGCCATCGTCCCGCCGCCCGGCCGCGCCAGAACAGCGCCACGGCCAGCGCCAGCAGCAGCTCGCCGCGGTTGGCGATGTGAAACAGCACGCCGGCGATCTCGCCCGCCTGCGCCCGGGTGGGCAGGTGCGCGAACAGCACCGGCGCGGCCAGAAAGCCCGGCACGACCAGAAGCCCCAGCATCAGGGCCAGCGCCAGGCGACCCGCCCCCGCGCGCAGGCAGGCGGCCGAGCAGGCGGGACAGCGTCGCGCCTCAGATATAGCGCACGTCCTGGATTTCATATTCGCGCTCGCCGCCCGGCGCCTGCACCACGGCCACGTCGCCGGCCTCCTTGCCGATGAGCGCGCGCGCAATCGGCGAGGTGATGGAAATCTTCCCCTGTTCCAGGTCGGCCTCGTCCACGCCGACGATCTGGTAGGTCACCTCCGTGCCCGTCTCCAGGTCGATCAGGTCCACCGTCGCGCCGAACACGATCTTGTCCGAGTTGATGGTCGCGGGGTCGATGATGTGCGCCCGCGCCAGCTTGTCCTCCAGCTCGCGGATGCGGCCCTCGTTGAAGCCCTGCTCCTCCTTGGCCGCATGGTATTCGGCGTTCTCGGAGAGATCGCCATGGGCGCGCGCGGTGGAGATGGCCTCCACGATCTTGGCGCGCTTCTCGCCCTTCAGGTACTTGAGCTCCTCGCGCAGCGCCTCGGCGCCCTGCTTGGTCATGGGTACGCGTTCCATGGACGTCAACCCTCCTTGATGCGTGCGTGATGGCTCTGGATGCTGGCGACTTCCAGCAGATCCGTCGAACGCGCGATGGCCTCGGCCGCGGCCAGCCCGCCCGCCATGGTCGTGAAATACGGAATCCCCCGATCCAGCGCCGCCTGCCGGATGGACTTGGAGTCCGCGATGGCCTGCGCGCCTTCGGTGGTGTTGACGATAAGGTCCACGTCGCCGGAAAGCAAGCGATCCACGATATGCGGCCGCACGCCGTCAATCACCTTGGCCACCCGCTCGGCGGGCACGCCCGCCGCCGCCAGCGCCGCGTGCGTGCCGCTGGTGGCCAGGATCTCGAACCCGGCCCCGGTCAGCACCCGACCCAGGCGCACCGCCGCCTCCTTGTCCTCGTCGCGCACGGAGATGAAGGCCCGCCCCCCTTGCGGCAGGCGCACGCCGGCGCCGAGCTGCGCCTTGTTGAAGGCGGTCGGGAAATCCGCCGCGATGCCCATCACCTCGCCGGTGGATTTCATCTCCGGCGACAGGAGCGGGTCCACGCCGCGGAACTTCACGAACGGGAACACGGCCTCCTTGACCGCGCGGTACGCGGCGGGCTGGGGCACCTCGTCCAGCCCCAGGTCGTCCAGGCTCTGCCCGGCCATGATGCGCGCGGCCGCCTTGGCCAGCGGCACGCCGGTGGCCTTGGAGACGAACGGCACGGTGCGGCTGGCGCGCGGGTTGACCTCCAGCACGTAGAGCGTCTCGCCCTGCAGGGCGAACTGGATGTTGAGCAGCCCCTTCACGTTCAGCGCCAGGCCCAGCGCCTCGGTCTGGCGGCGCACCTCGGCGATGGCCTCCTCGCCAATCGAATGCGGCGGCAGGCAGCAGGCCGAGTCGCCGGAATGCACGCCGGCCTCCTCGATGTGCTCCATGATGCCGCCGATGACCACGCGGCGGCCGTCGCACAGCGCGTCCACGTCCAGCTCGATGGCCCGGTTCAGGAAGCGATCCAGCAGCACCGGATGGTCGGGGCTCACGTTCACCGCCTCGCGCATGTAGCGCAGCAGCTCCTTCTCGTCGTGGACGATCTGCATCGCCCGCCCGCCCAGCACGTAGCTGGGACGCACCACCACCGGGTAGCCGATGCCGGCGGCGATGGCCAGCGCCTCGTCCACCGACCGCGCGGTGCCGTTCTCGGGCTGCCTGAGCCCCAGCCGGTGCAGAAGCTGCTGGAAGCGCTCGCGATCCTCGGCCAGGTCGATCATGTCCGGGCTGGTGCCGATGATGGGCACGCCCGCGTCCTCCAGCGCGCGGGCCAGCTTCAGCGGCGTCTGGCCGCCGAACTGGACGATGACCCCGTCCGGCCGCTCCACGTCCACGATGGCCATCACGTCCTCGAAGGTCAGCGGCTCGAAATAGAGGCGGTCGGAGGTGTCGTAAT
>JALVTX010000150.1 GCA_027035825.1 Mariprofundaceae bacterium | reverse complement strand
GTCACCGCTTCCAAATTCTTTCTGGTGATCGGCGGCGCCGCCGCACTCGCATGGATCGTGGTGATCTGGGCGCTCGATGAGCCACGGGGCTACATGTATGAGCAAAACGATGATGGCAGCATCGAAAGGATATCGCTGGGATCGCACTAAGACATGACAAGAGGCAAGCTTTTGTCGCATATTCAAACCGCGATGTCTTGGATTGCTCCGCGATATGTCTTCTGAACCGTTGGACGCCCCGGCGGGCGCGCCGCGCATTCTGGCCGGGCAGGCCAGCAGCGCCGGCATCAAGCCGCATAACGAAGACAGTTGCGGCATCCACATCCCACGCAATCGATCCGAGCTCGCGCACAAGGGCATCGTGGCCGTGATTGCCGACGGCGTCGGCTCCAGCGAAGCAGGCCGCGAAGCCGCGGAGCATTGCGTGCTGGGCTTCATTGCCGATTACTACAGCACGCCGGAATCCTGGAGCGTCAAGACCTCGGGGCAGCGCGTCATCCGCGCCATCAATGCCTGGCTCTACAGCCAGGCGCAACGGCGAGGAATGGGCATGGCTTCCACCATGGCCGTGGTTATCCTCAAGTCCGCCAGCGTCCACCTGTTTCATGTCGGAGATTCCCGCATCTGGCTGCTGCGCCATGGCGAGCTGCGCCAGCTCACCCAGGATCACCGGCTGATCGTGGATCGTCACAAGTCCTTCCTGGCTCGCGCCATGGGCGGCGAGCATGAGGTGCACGTCGATTATGATCGTGTCATGCTCGAAGAAGGCGACCGCCTCATCCTGACCACGGACGGCATCCATGATTGGGTGGATGCCGGGCAGCTTGCATCCTTGGCTGGCGACAACGAACCGGAGGCGGCGGCGCAACGCATTATCGAAGCAGCGCAACAGGCTGGCAGCGACGACAATCTGACTTGCCAGATTATCGAGATTGTCGCGCTTCCCGACATGAGCGGTGAAGAGTTTTTCCGTCGGCTGACGGAGCTTCCGTTTCCGCCCCCGCTGAGCGCCGGCATGGACTTCGATGGCTACCGGATCATCCGCGAACTGCATGCCAGCCCCACCGTGCAAGTTTATCTGGCCGAGGATACGCAAGCGCCAGAGAGCGAAAACCCTGTGGTTCTGAAAACTCCTTCCATCCAGTTCGAGGACGACCCGGCTTACATCGACCGTTTCGTCCATGAGGAATGGGTGGGGCAACGACTCGATCACCCAAATGTTTTCAAGGTTCTGAAACCAAGACGTAAGCGACGCTTCCTCTATTACGTGGCGGAATACCTGGACGGTCAATCGCTGGCGCAATGGATGCTCGACCACCCCCGGCCGGAGTTGAGCGAAGTGCGCCGCATCGCCCACCAGATCATCGCGGGATTGCGTGCATTCCACCGACGCGAGATGGTGCATCAGGACATCAAACCCGAGAACATCATGATCGACCGGCATCAGCACGTGAAGATCATTGACTTCGGCTCCGTATTCGTTGCCGGGCTGGAAGAGATCCACACCCCGCTGGCGCGTCCGGGTGTCGAGGGAACGGCGAACTATATCGCGCCGGAGCTATTCGACGGCTTTCTGCCGAGCCCCAGGAGCGACATGTATTCGTTGGGCGTCACGCTCTACGAAATGCTGTCGGGAGGCCATTTCCCCTATGGCGTCGTTGATCGAGCCCGAAAACACCGAACCTACGATTACACGCCTATCCGGCATTACAACAGGGAAGTGCCGGTATGGATGGACGAAGCGGTCCGCCGCGCCGTGCATCCGAACCCGGATCGCCGTTATGACACCTTTTCCGAATTCGAGGCTGATTTGAATCAGCCGAACCCCGCGTTGATGAAATCCACCGCGCCGCTTCTGGAACGCGACCCGGTCAATTTCTGGCGCGGGCTTGCCATCATCCTGCTTGTTCTGAACCTCATTTTGCTGCTGTTGCTGTCGAGATAACCATCGTCGCGCGACTCAATACGGAACGTCCGTGCGTTTCACGCGGTGGCGGTGATTGGTGATGATGACATCCAAACGGAACTGGCGCACCCTAGAGGATTCGAACCTCTGACCTCTGCCTTCGGAGGGCAGCGCTCTATCCAGCTGAGCTAAGGGTGCGTGGCGCAACCACGGCTTGACACGCCAAGGGCGGCGCGGAGCCTACCGCGCCCCGGGACAAATTCAAACCCGCATCAGGCCCGGAAACCCACGCCCTGGAGCACCCATGACCGCCACCATCTCCCGCGCGCTGATCAGCGTGTCCGACAAGACCGGCATCGAGGACTTTGCCCGCCGCCTGAACGCCGCCGGCGTCGAGATCCTGTCCACCGGCGGCACGGCCAGGCTGCTGCGCGAGGCGGGCATCGCGGTGCGCGACGTCTCGGACTACACCGGCTTCCCCGAGATGATGGACGGCCGCGTCAAGACGCTGAACCCGAAGGTGCATGGGGGCATCCTGGCGCGGCGCGACGTGCCGGAGGATGTTGCCGCCATGCGCGAGCACGGCATCGAGCCCATCGACATGGTGGTGGTGAACCTCTACCCCTTCCGCGAGACGGTGGCGCGGCCGGACTGCACCGTGGACGAGGCCATCGAGAACATTGACATCGGCGGCCCGTGCATGGTGCGCGCGGCGGCGAAGAACCACCGCTTCGTGACCGTTGTCGTGGACCCTAGCGACTACGATCTGGTGCTGGAGGCCATCGAGCGGGGCGAGCTGGACGAGTCCCGGCGGCGGGCGCTGGCGGTCAAGGCCTTCGCGCACACAGCGGCCTATGACGCCGCCATCTGCAACCATTTTTCGGCCCTGAACGCCGACGGCACGACCCGCCCGTTCCCGGACATCCTGACGCGCCAGTTCATCAAGACCGCCCACGAGCTGCGCTACGGCGAGAACCCGCACCAGCAGGGCGCATTCTATGCCGACCCCGAGGATGTCGGCTTCTCGATGGCCGACTGCGAGCTGCTCCAAGGCAAGCCGCTCTCCTACAACAACATCGCCGACGCCGACGCCGCCTTCGCGCTGGCGCGCGACTTCGCGGAGCCGGCGGTGGTCATCGTCAAGCACGCGAACCCCTGCGGCGTGGCCGTGGGCGAGCCGCAGGAAGACGCCTACCTGCGCGCCCGCGCGGCGGACAGCATCTCCGCCTTCGGCGGCATCGCGGCCTTCAACCGGCCGCTGCTGGCCGATGCGGCGCGGCGCATCGCCGAAACCTTCATGGAGGTGGTCATCGCGCCGGGCTTCTCGGACGAGGCACGCGAGATTCTGGCCGCGAAGAAGAACCTGCGCCTGCTGGCCGCGCCCTCCGCGGAACCCAACGCAGGCGGCTGGGACTTCAAGCGCGTCTCTGGCGGGCTGTTGGTGCAGGAGCGCGATGCGCACCTGCTCGACCGCGCGGCCTGCAAGGTGGTCACCAGGCGCCAGCCCACCGAGGAGGAATGGCGCGACATGCTGTTCGCCTGGACGGTGGCCAAGCACGTGAAATCCAACGCCATCGTGTTCGCCAGGGACGGGGTGACGCTGGGCGTCGGCGCCGGGCAGATGAACCGCGTGAACTCCACCCGCATCGCCGCGCACCACGGCGGCGAGGCCATCCAGGGCTCGGCGGTGGCATCAGACGCCTTCTTCCCCTTCCGCGACGGCGTGGACGCGCTGGCGGAGGCGGGCGCCGCGGCGGTGATCCAGCCCGGCGGCTCGATCCGCGACGAGGAGGTCATTGCCGCCGCCGACGAGCACGGCATCGCGATGGTGTTCACCGGCGTGCGTCATTTCCGGCACTGATTTCGGCGCTGAAGGGACGACGCCGAACGCGCCGGCAGGCAACAAGCGCAAAAAAGGCGGGCCGAATGCTGGCCCGCCTTTTTCATCCAGACAACGGCTTATGCCGTCAAATCCACCAACGTGGCATCCGGCGCGTTTTTCTTGACAGATTCAATGCCATTCTCCCGCGCCGCCACCGACTTGTACATCTCGCTCTTGCCGATGATCTGCCCGTTCTTCGCGTTCAGCGTGAAAAACGGCTCGCCGCGCTTGGATTCCTTGCGCTCAAAATACTCATCGCTGGCCGCGTGCTTGCGCACGGACTCGATGCCATTGAGCGCGCCGGACTTGGACGCATAAGCCTGGCTGGACAGAATCACCTGCCCGTTGCCCGCCTTGAGATTGAAGCTGAACTTGCCGCTCGCGCCCTGTTTCAGTTCGAATTTCCCCGCCATGATAACCTCCTTCTCTGATTTGGGAGGTGGCAGGATAAAGGCAGTCCGTGGCTGCTCACGGTAAAAAATGTCACATCCGATGAACGGCCTCACGCATGGCCAACGTCACGGTCGGTCGGCGCGTGGAAATAATCGCTCTCGCGCATGAACTCCTCGCACAGGCGCTTCAACTCCTCCAGCCGCAGCTCGGCGGTGGCGATGGGCGCGCAATCCTCGCAATCCAGCCGTCCGCAGGGCTGGCGCGCATAGAGCCAGTAATGCACCGCGCCGGCCAGCAGGCCGTCGGCAATGTCCCACAAGTCGGCATCCGGCTCGGCCTCGGCCAGCCGGTTGCCCAGTTTCACGACCTCGTCGGCCGCATGATCAAACACCGTCTTCACGTCGCTCATGGGCGCATGCTGACGCCAAACGCGCCCTCTCGCCAGCCGGCGGCTGCCCGCGGCGGCCGGGTTTGCTATCCTCCCGCCATTCCCTAGCAAGGAGCCACGACATGAAGGTGATGGTGGTCGGCGGCGGCGGCCGCGAACATGCGCTGTGCTGGAAGCTGAAACGCTCCCCCTCGGTGCGCGAGGTGGTCTGCGCACCGGGCAACCCCGGCATCGCGCGCGACGCGCGCTGCGTGGATGTTTCGGCCTCCGACATCGACGGGCTGGCGGCGCTGGCGCGGGACGAGCAGCCGGATCTGGTCGTCGTCGGCCCCGAGGCGCCGCTGGTGGCGGGCTTGGCCGACCGGCTGCGCGGGGAAGGCATCGCGGTGTTCGGCCCCGGCCACGAGGCCGCGCGGCTGGAAGGCAGCAAGTCGTTCGCCAAGGAGCTGATGCGGGAGGCTGGCGTGCCGACGGCGCGATTCGTCACGCACACGGAAGTGGACGCGGCCATCGCGACGATCCGCGACTGGGGCGCGCCGATCGTCGTCAAGGCTTCGGGGCTGGCCGCCGGCAAGGGCGTCGTCGTCGCGCGCAGCGCCGATGAGGCCGAGGCGGCCGCGCGCGACATGCTGGCCGGCAACCGCTTCGGCGAGGCCGGCCACGAGGTGGTCATCGAGGAGTTCCTCGAGGGCGAGGAGGCAAGCTGCCTGTTCCTCGTCTCCGGCGACGCCATCCTGCCGCTGGACTCCAGCCAGGATCACAAGGCGCTCGAGGACAGCGACCGCGGGCCGAACACTGGCGGCATGGGCGCCTATTCGCCCGCGCCCTGCGTGACGCCCGAGATTGCCGATACGGTGCTCGAACGCATCGCGCGGCCGACGATCGCGGCATTGAAGGCCCGCGGCATCGAGTTCGTCGGCACGCTCTATGCCGGCGTCATGCTCACCACCGAAGGGCCGAAGGTGCTTGAGTTCAATGTCCGCTTCGGCGACCCGGAATGCCAGCCGCTGATGACGCGGCTTGCGTCCGACCTGGGCGAGGTGCTGCTGGCCGCCGCCCGTGGCCAGCTTGATGGCATCCGGCTGGAATGGGACCCGCGCGCGGCGCTGTGCGTCGTCGCGGCCTCCCGCGGCTACCCGGGCGCGTTCGAGAAGGGCCAGGAGATTCGCGGGCTGGACGAGGTCGAGCGCGCCGGCGCCATCGTGTTCCACGCCGGCACGGCCAAGCGGGATGGCAGGATCGTCAATGCCGGCGGGCGCGTGCTGGGCGTCACCGCGCTGGGCGACACGGTCGCCGAGGCGCAGGCCGCGGCCTACGCGGCGCTGGAAAAGCTGGACTGGCCGGGCGGCTACTGGCGGCGGGACATCGGCTGGCGCGCCATCGCGCGCGAGAGACTGGTGCAAACGAGGGCGGCGCACGAGAAGGCTGCGCGCGGGGAGGACGCATGAATCCGACCAAGGTGCTGATATTGATGGGCTCGAAATCGGACGCGCCCGTCGTCGAGAAGGCAGAAGCCGTGCTGCGCGAGTTCGGCGTGCCGTTCGTCACGCTGGTGCGCAGCGCCCACCGCACGCCGGAAGCCACGGTGCGGGCCGTGAAGGAGGCCGAGGAGGCCGGCTGCGAGGTGTTCATATGCGCCGCCGGCATGGCCGCGCACCTGGCCGGCGTCGTCTGCTCGAAGACCATGCGGCCGGTCATCGGCCTGCCGGTCGCGGCAGGCCCCTTGAACGGGCAGGACGCGCTCTATTCCACGGTGATGATGCCGCCCGGGCTGCCGGTGGCCACCGTCGGCATCAACGCCGGCAGGAACGCCGGCCTTCTCGCGGTGCAGGTGCTGGCCACCCACGAGGAGACGCTGCGCGAGAAGCTGCTGGCCGACCGCCGGGCGCAGGCCGCCGCCATCCTGGGCGAAGCGAGCGGCGACTGACCACCCGCATTCCGGTTCGCGCGCGCCTGCGCCTGCGGCGCGCGGCAGGCATCCTGAAACGCGGCGGCATCCTCGCCCATGTCACCGGCACCGTGCCCGGCGCGGCCGCCCTGCCGCGCCCTGACGCACTACGCAGGCTGCAACGGTTCAAGGGCCGGCGCGGGCCCTTCCTGCTGCTGGCCGCGGACGTGCGCGCGGCGCTGCGGCTGGCTCGCCGCCGGCCGCCCTCGCTGCACCGAATGATGCGCGAGCACTGGCCCGGCCCGGTCACGCTGGCGTTTCCCGCCCGGCCCGGCCTTCCCGGCACCTGCCTCCGCCGGGGGCGCGTGGCCGTGCGCGTGGACGCCGAAGCCGGCGTGCGATGCCTGTGCCGCCTGGCTGGCGGCCTGCTCGTCTCCACCAGCCTGAACCGCCGGGGACGACCCACCGAGATGCCTACCCGCCGGCTGCGCTGGCGCTGGCGGCGCCACCTGGATGGGGCATTGCCCGCGGCCGCGGGAGACGCCAGCCGCCGGCGCGCGCCTTCCACGGTGCTGGAATGGCGTCCGGGCGGCGTCCGCAAGTTGCGTCCATGATGGGCGTCCATGATGGACGTTCATGATGCGCGCCCCTGACGCACCGATTGTTTTTCTGCTTCGCATTCTGCGCAGGGCATCTCTGAATGATCCGGCATGGCCGCGACAGCGGCCTTGCGGGATGGGATGCAAGGCGCGAGGCGCGGCGCATGGGGGTTCCATGCGCAAGCCGAGCAACGCCGCAGACCGCGCGCAAGGCCCTGTCCCGAAGGGTTGCGCCCCCCATCCGTGCGCACAATGCCGCCCTCGCGGCGTCAGGCTCCTTGGCATCGTGGCTACGGCCACGACCGGCGTTGCCTTCCTTGCGATCATCGCGATTGGATGCGCAACGCGGCCTATGGCGGGTCATTCAGAGATGCCCTAGGATGCCCGACCCATGAAGATGCCTCCCTGGTTCAAACCCTGGTTCGACCGCCTGAGCTCGATGTCGCTGGCCATCGCGCTGCTGGTGGTGCTGGCGCTGGCCAGCGTCATCGGCACCGTGCTGTTGCAGAATCAGGAGCAGGCCGACTACCTGCGCCAGTTCGGCCCGCTCTGGTACAGCGTCTTCCGCGTGCTGGGCCTGTTCGACATGTATCACACGCCGTGGTTCATCGGCCTGC
>JALVTX010000149.1 GCA_027035825.1 Mariprofundaceae bacterium | reverse complement strand
CCCGGCGGCTACGTGGCCGCCATCCGCGCCGCCCAGCTCGGGCTGAAGGTGGCCTGCATCGAGTCCACGCACCTGGGCGGCATCTGCCTGAACTGGGGCTGCATCCCCACCAAGGCGCTGCTGCGCACGGCCGAGCTCGTGAACATCATCAACCATCAGGGCAATGAGCTGGGCCTGGGCGTGGACGCGGCCAGACCCGACCTCGTGGCCGCCGTGGCCCGTTCGCGCCAGATTTCGGCCAGGCTGAACAAGGGCATCGGCTTCCTCTTCAAGAAGAACAAGGTCACGCACATCGAGGGCTTCGCGCGATTCGAGGCCGGCAACCGGCTCGTGGTGGAGCATGACGGCGAGACGCGCGAGGTCACGGCCAAACACGTGATTGTCGCCACCGGCGCGCGCGCCCGCGCCTTCCCCGGCATGGAGGTGGACGACAAGGTCGTCATCACCTACAAGCAGGCACTGGCGCCCACCAAGCTGCCGAAGGAACTGGTGGTCATCGGCTCCGGGGCCATCGGCATGGAGTTCGCCTATTTCTATAATGCGATGGGCTCCAAGGTGACGGTCATCGAGGCCGCCGGGCAGGTCTTGCCGCTCGAGGACGCCGAGATCGCGAAGATCGTCGAACGCAGCTTCAAGAAGAATGGCATCCAGGTCGTCACCGGCGCCCGGGTGCGGTCCGCCAGGGCCGTGCGCGGCAAGGGCGTGGTCGAGTACGAAAAGGACGGCAAGACCGAGACCGTCAAGGGCGACCAGGTGCTGGTGGCTGTGGGTGTCGTCGGCAACACCGAGAACATCGGCGCCGAGCACACGCGGATGAAGATCGAGCGCAACACGATCGAGGTGGACGACTGGTATCGCACCGACCATCCCGGCATCTACGCCATCGGCGACGTGATTGGCCCGCCGGCGCTTGCGCACGTGGCTTCTCACGAGGGCATCGTCTGCGTCGAGGCCATCGCGGGCCTGGAGCCGCACCCGGTGGACTACGGCAACGTGCCCGGCTGCACCTACTGCCAGCCGCAGGTCGGCTCCTGCGGCAAGACCGAGCAGCAGTGCAAGGACGAGGGCATCCCGATCAAGGTCGGGCGCTTTTCCTATGCCCCGAACGGCAAGGCAATGGGCCTGGGCGAGACCGAGGGCCTGGTCAAGACCATCTTCCATGCCGAGACCGGGGAGCTTCTTGGCGCGCACATCGTCGGCGCCGAGGCCACCGAGCTCATCGTGGCGCTGCAACTGGCGCGGACGCTGGAGACGACCGAGGCCGAGCTGATTCACCACATGTTCCCGCACCCGACGCTGTCGGAAATGATCCACGAGTCGGCGCTGGACTCCGAGGGCCGGGCGATTCATATGTAGGAGGCAAAAGCGCTTGTCACAAAACTGGATCCTTAAATCATCATATTTGACGAAGCTTCTGATTTCGGGTTTTGTACTCTGGGCTGCGGAACTTCTCCTCCTCGCAATCATATTTGGTGAACCCGCAGCATTGGACGCAATCCAGAAGTTTTTTCCGAAAGAACATGATGAGTTGAGCCGCTTTAAATTGGGAATAATGTTTGGCATGATATCGTTCGGACAGTTGGCAACCGGCCTATTGATTTCAATGCTGACCGAGATAACAGTGCGATGGATTGAGGCTTTACCTTATCAATGGGCTCAAGGCAGGCTGGAAACACTGAAGAGAAGCAAATATGAACTAGACAGGCAAAGAATTGCAGCTCATGAATTCAGGAAGCAAATAAATAACTATGAATCCATCAAAACCGTTGTGTTCTCCTTATTCTTGATAAGCTTATTAAACTTGGTCTTCATTTGCATAGATGGAGCCATAAGCTGGAAGCGCTTCTTACTGCTCTTTTCTATAGTCTGCATCTCTGTATTGGCATTCCTTGAAATTTCCAGACAGTATTGGTTAACAGCCATCTGCTGGTTAGATAGAAATCATGAACCGACCACACAATCATTTCCCCCGACGGGACAGCGATGATGAGCACGCCCTTCTGTAATAGCCAGCGTTTTTCTTTGTTGCTCAGTCGGACACAACATCCAAGCGAACAGTGAAACTCACCGCCATCGGCATCTCCACGGTGGCGCTGCTCATCATCCTGGGGCTTGCAATGGCCGCGGCCAAGAGCCGGGGCATGGCGCCCCGGGCAGGGCTGGTGGACGGCCGGCTGGCCGCCTGCCCCGCCTCGCCCAACTGCGCATCCAGCGAGCCCGGCACGGATGCAAAACATGCGGTGACGCCCCTCGGGCGCGTGACGTGGGATGCGCTTGTCCGCGCCGTCGAGGAAGCAGGCGGGCGCATCATTCGCGATGATGGCCACTACCTTCAAGCCGAGTTTCGCTCGCCCCTGTTCGGCTTCGTGGACGATTTCGAGGCGCGGCGCGATGCGGCCTCCGGCATCGTCCACGTTCGCTCGGCCTCCCGCGTCGGGCATTCCGACCTCGGCGCAAACGCCCGGCGCATCGCCCGCCTGCGCCAGCGGCTGGCCGGCACACGGTAGCAACCATCGGGGTCAAGTCCCTCCCGTTTTCGCCGATAAGGAGAGCATGGCCGCGCGCGGCGGCGATGCCGACAGCAGGAGGGTGAACAATGCAGATGCAAACGCATGGAACGGATGCCGGGCGCGAGTCGCTGGCGCAGATCGTGACCCGGATGATGGTGACCATGATGCAGATGGACGACGAGGTGGACTTGCGCGAATACGGGCGCATCGTGCATCTCGTCGCCCGGCGCTTCGGGCTCGACCCGGCCGAGGTGGAGGCGTGCGTGGAACGCCAGTTGCAGCCCGGCGACAACGCACCCGCCTTCGACGAATGGGCGCGGCGCATCAAGTCCAGCTACTCGCGGCGCGATCTCGTGAGCATCCTGAGCGACGTCTGGGCCGTGGCCGAGGCGGACGGCCACGTGGACTACTTCGAGGAGCGCTACATGAGCCGGCTGGCCACGCTGCTGGGCGTTTCCAGCCGGGAGGTGCGGCAGGCGCGCGCCCACGCCGCCTGAGCACGTTCCCGCTTCAGCGCCGGCGCACCGCGTCCAGCGACACCACGGGCTCGTCGCCCACCACCTCGGCCTCGTGCACCACGCCGGCCGGCACCGCGAGCATGTCCCCGGCCTCCAGCACCACCGAGCGCCCGCGCATGCTCATGCGGAAACGGCCAGAGAGCACGGCGTCCACCTTGTCCACCCCGTGCGTGTGCGGCGGGAAATGCGTCCCCGGCGGATACACGTAGCGGGAGACCCTGTAACCCATCGCCTCCAGCTTCGCCCGCATCGCGGCCTCGGTGAGCGGCCCGTCGCGTTCTTCCCGCCAACGAATCGGATCGGGCCCGAGCACGATCAGCCCAGCACCACCGCCGTTCCGCTGACGCTCACCATCATCATGCCGCCATCCTTCCCTACAACCTCATAGTCGATATCCACTCCGATCACGGCATCCGCGCCCAGGAAAGAGGCTCGTTCCTCCATCTCAGCGAAGGCAATCTCCCGCGCCTTGGCCAGTTCCTTCTCGTAGGCTCCGGAACGGCCGCCCACGATGTCGCGAACGCCGGCGAACATGTCGCGGAAAATATTGGCCCCCAAAATTGCCTCGCCGACGACAATCCCCTTGTACTCTTGCACGCTCCGTCCCTCAATGGATGGCGTAGTGGTCAGAATCATGGCGCCCCTCCTTGTGCGTTTCTACCGGACAACTTTGACAGAAAGCGCCAACAAGCACCATCTCCGCTTGCCTTCATCCATCCCGCCTAGCAGCCTCCCGCTCCATGCACGAGGCCCACTTCGACCCCGAGGAAATCCGCAAGTTCGAGGCAATGGCGGAAGAATGGTGGAGCCCGGACGGCAAGTTCCGGCCGCTGCACCGCATCAACCCGCTGCGGCTGGACTACATTGCCGAACATGCTCCGCTGAAGGGCGCGCGGGCGCTGGACGTGGGCTGCGGCGGCGGCCTGCTGGCCGAGGGCATGGCCGCGCGCGGGGCGCACGTCACGGGCATTGACCGCTCTCCCAAGGCGCTGGCCGTGGCGCGCATCCACGCGGAACAAGGCGGCGCCGACGTGCACTACGAGGAAAGCGACGCCCAGGAATGGGCCCGGCGCCATGCCGGCGCCTACGACATCGTCACCTGCATGGAGGTGCTGGAGCATGTGCCGGACGTGCCCGGCACGGTGGCGGCCTGCGCCGCCATGCTGAAGCCGGGCGGCCATTTCTTTTTCGCCACGCTGAACCGCACGCCGCAGGCCTTTCTGAAGGCCATCGTCGGCGCGGAATACGTGCTGGGGTGGCTGCCGCGCGGCACGCACCGTTACGCCAGCTTCATCCGCCCCTCCGAAATGCACGCGGCCTGCCGCATGGCGGGGCTGGAAACGCGCGACGTGCGCGGCATGAGCTATCGCCTGCTCACCGACACCTTCGAACTCTCGGACGACCTGTCCGTCAACTACCTGGGCTACGCCGTCAAGGCGTGAAGCGCCGCGCATGACACGCCTGCGACTGCTCCGGGCCGCCCTGCTGCCCGCCGCCCTGGCCCCGTGGCTGATGCTTGCGCCGCCCGCGCGCCCGGCCAACCTGGATGTCAGCGCCCAGCGCATCGTGCGCGACGCCCAGGGCGCGGCCACGGCCATCGGCGACGTGGACATCCGGCGCGGCGACGAATCGCTGCACGCCGACCAGGTGCATTTCGACCCCGAGGGCCATCGCATGACCGCCGAGGGAAACGTGCGCATCCGCTCGCCCCAGGGCGAAATTCGCGCCGACAAGGCGGAGCTGGACACGTCCACGAAGCAGGGCGTGCTGCACGACGCCCGCGTGACGCTGAACGGCGGCGCGCGCCTGGAGGCCGAGCGCATCGAGCGCACGGACGCCTTCATCTTCCGCGCCCTGCATCCCGCCTTCACCACCTGCCCCGCCGATGCGCCCGCCTGGGACGTGGCCGCCGCCAGCGCCGTGCTCGACCAGCGCGAAGGCACGTTCACGGCCCGGCACGCGCGCTTTCGCATCGGCGGCGTGCCGGTGCTCTACACGCCCTGGTGGCGTCAGGCCACGCGCCGCAAGTCCGGCCTGCTGCTGCCGCGCGTGGGCGCGGGCAAGCGCCGCGGCACGGAGGTGGCGCTGCCGCTCTACCTCGCCCCCTCCCCGGGATGGGATATGACGCTGACGCCGCACTGGATGAGCGCGCGCGGGCTGATGGGCGAGCTCGAATGGCGGCACGCGGACGTGCCCGGCCGCGAGGAGCTGCGCATCGAGGGGCTGCGCGACCGCGTCACCGCCAGCAACCGCGGCCGCCTGCGCGCCAAGGCTGGCTGGCGGCTGCCGTGGGACATGAACCTCTCCGTGGACGCCGACCACGTCACCGACCACGACTACCTGGCCGACTTCTCCAGCGATGCCGGCGAAAGCGCCACCCGCTTCCTGCAAAGCCGCGCCGCGCTCACGGGCGGCGGCGAATACGGCTGGTGGCAGCTCTGGGGCATGCACCAGCAGGATCTGACCCAGCCCAGCAACGCCGCCACGCTGCAAATCCTGCCGCGCCTGGACGGCGGGCTGGCCATTCCCCTGGCCGATGGCGCCGCCGTCCTGCACTTCGACCAGCAGACGACGCGCTTTGCGCGCAATACCGGCCTGGATGGCTGGCGGCTGAACCTGCACCCGTGGCTGGAGCTGCCCTGGTCGCTGGATGGCGGCGGGCTCTCCGCGCGCCTCTTCGGCGGCGTCCGCCACTACCGCTACTGGCTGAACCCGCTCGCCGCCGACCGCAAGCCGCGCCTCACCGCCGGCGAGTTCGGGGCCGAGGTTCGCGCCATCTTCGAGCGCTTCAGT
This sequence comes from Mariprofundaceae bacterium, assembly GCA_027035825.1. Lineage (GTDB taxonomy): Bacteria > Pseudomonadota > Zetaproteobacteria > Mariprofundales > Mariprofundaceae > JALVTX01. The sequence continues at coordinate 1,856 of JALVTX010000149.1, read as the reverse complement.
GACGACGGCACGCTGCGCCACAGCATCGAGCCGGTGCTGCGCTACGACGTGGTCAACGCCCCCGAGCAGACCGCGATGCCGAACTTCGATTCCGCCTTCGGCCGGCTGACGATGGGCAACCTGCTGTCGTCCAACCGCTTCTCCGGGCAGGATCGCGTGGAGCGCGTCAACCGCGCCAGCCTGCTGCTCGTCAACCGCCTCCAGAGCAAGGACGGACCGGATGCGCCGGCCCGCGACGTGCTGGTGGCGCGCATCGGCGCCTCCTACAACATCCGCCGCCGCATCACCGACGCCGCCATCCAGGCTCGCCCGCCGCGCCCGTTCTCGAACCTGGTCGGCGATCTCACGTTCGCGCCGTGGTCGTCGCTGCGCCTCGTCGCCGACGGCCAGTACGACCCCGCCGGCCGCTTCTTCGACGTGGCCAACGCCACGCTGGCCTGGACGCCGGACGGCCACTCCCTGAGCCTTGGCTACCACATGACCGACGCCCGCTACGCGGACGAAACGCAAACGGTGAGCGCCGCCGCCAGCCTGCGGGTGAGCCGCCGCTGGCGCGCCAGCGCCTCCTGGAACTACGACACGCTGCGCAAGTTCACCCAGCGCGCCGAAATCGGTCTCAGCTACCACCATCCGTGCTGGCACGTGAGCGTCAACGCCTACCGCATCAACCGCCCGAGCGGCACCACCGGCGGCGGCAACTTCGGGGCCAACATCTTGCTCGAGATTGACGGCCTCGGTAGCGTGGGACAATGCGCCGGCGGCAAGGGATAAGCCCGGATGTTTCACGTGACCATGCCCTGGCATTGGAATAATCCCCCTTTCGGAGATGAGATGATGAGCTTTCGACGCATCGCGGGATGCCTGGCCCTCCTGCTCGCGGCCCTGGCGCCCGTCGGCCCCGCCCGCGCGGAGGAACAACTGGTGGACGGCATCGCCGCCATCGTCAACAACGAGGCCATCACCTGCTCGCAACTGCGGGAGGAGACCGATGCCATCGTCCAGCAGCTCAAGGCCTCGGGCATGAAGCGCCTGCCGGACATGGACGCGCTGAAGGCGCGCACGCTGGATGCGCTGATTGACAAGGCGGTGGAGCTGCAAGAAGCGAAGAAACAGGGCATCACGGTTTCCGACGAGGAGCTGGCCAAGGCCATCGCCGACGTCGAGGAGCAGAACGGCCTGCCGGCCGGCTCGCTGCTCGACCTGCTGAAACAGCGCGGCGTGGACGTGGAACGCTACAAGAAGACGCTGCGCGACCGCCTCGTCATCAGCAAGCTGACCAACGCCGAGGTGCGCTCCCGCCTCCAGGTGAGCGAGGAGGCGATGCGCGAGTATTACCGCAAGTACCTGGAGCATCCCAAGCCGCTGCGCGAAATCCGGCTGGCTTCCATCCTGGTGGAGCTGCCGCCCGATCCGACGCCGGAGCAGGTCGAGAAGGCGCGCAAGCGCATCGAGGCGATTCGCCGGCGCATCGAGGCCGGCGAGGATTTCGCGCGGCTGGCCACGCTGGAATCGGACGCGCCGGAAGCCGCCCGTGGCGGCGACATGGGCTGGTTCCTGCCCGGCTCGCTGCCGCCGCGCTTCGCCGCCGTCTTCCAGTTGTCCAAGGGCGCGGTCAGCCCCGTGATTCGCTCGCCGGCCGGGTTCCATCTGCTCAAGGTCACGGACGAGCGCTGGCATGAACCGCAGAAGCGCGGCGACGCCTACGACAAGGTGCATGCCCGGCACATCCTGCTCAAGCTCAACGACGCGATGAGCGAGGAGGAAAAGGCCCGCATCCGCAAGCAGGCCGAGCAGATCGCCGAGGAGATGAAGCATGCCAGCGACGAGGAGTTCGCCACCCGGGCGCGCGAGATTTC
>JALVTX010000148.1 GCA_027035825.1 Mariprofundaceae bacterium | reverse complement strand
ACTTTCCACTGCGAACCATGGGGCCGGAGATGCTGCCGCGCCTTCCGCATGAGCTCTTTCACTTGGGAGGGGAAGGCGGGGTTGGCGCGAATCCGCTTCAGGGAATAATGGAGGCCCACCGGCGCGCCGCCACCGGGGCCGGCGGAATCCCGGCCATCGAATTCAATGTGGTCGCGGCCGTTGCGCAGGGCCTCCAGCACCCGTTTCAATACGGCTGGACCTGCCGCCGCCTGGAGGAAGGCCTCCATGTCACGAACCACCGCCGGATCATCCGGCACGCCCGATGCCATGCCGGGCACGGCGCTCTGCCGGTGGCCCCAGATGCCATGCGCATCGGAATAGATGTCGGCATGGTGCGGCACGGGCATGTCGCCATCGGACCAGATGACAATGGTGGGCGTATATTTGCCCTTCTCGGCCTTGCCAAGGCGCACATAGGCGCAGGAATGCGGAGGCGTCGGCGCCGGCCCCACGGCGCTGATCCAGGTGGCCGGCATCATGCCCGCGGGCATGCCAGGCATCATCATGGCCCCCCCGCCAGCGGGCGACTGGATGCGGATTTCGCCACAATAGCTGAATTGCTTCAGCGTCTCCGCCTGAGCCGCCTGGCCCAGCAGCAACGAAACAGGCACAAACCACGCGATTGCCATCTTCCATTTCATGTTGTCTCACCTCCCGCTCGCACTCGAAATGACAACCGAAGCACTGCTGAGTGGACCGTCCGGCGTGGCGGCAAGGCCGACAGGGGCGTCTTCCCGGGGCGAACTGGCCACGCTGCCCACGATGGGGAGTACCACCTTCCTGTCGAAGAAGAACTCGTCCAGATCCCAGGATTTCGCCCCGCCCGCCACCGGCGTCGCCAACCGCCGTTCGGGGCTGTTCAGCGGAGACAGCCACGGCAGACGCCCGTTGCCCGCCCGCAGCAGCCACCACCGCCGGCCGACACGGAAAGCGGAAACGACCCGGCCAGGCCCCAGTTCGTGACGTTGGCCGTGTGCATCAAGCCACCGGGCGGTGTATCCGGGAGGCGCCGGCGCCGCCAGACCGACATTCGCCACCGCCCGTGGCCGGGCCGCGCCCGGATCGAACAGTAGCAAGAGATTTCCCCGATGAACCAGCGCATGCGCCTTTTGGCAGTAGGGTTGTCCGTAGGCCATTTCCGGCTGATAGTCCAAATCCCCCAGCGCCCGCGCCCATTGCTGCTCGTCGCGTTCCCGCCATTGCCATGCGCTCGCCTTGCCATTGATCCAACGAACCAGACGATATGTGTTGTCTTGCCACTCCAGCCAGAGGAAGCCGCCATCACCGCAGGCATGGAGGAAAGTCCCGTTTGCCACCCGCATCGTGACATCCGCCCTGTCAGGCTGGCGGCGCATGCGCGCCAGAACGGCTTTCACACCGGAATCGGCAGCCTGGCCGATCCAGCCGATGGCCGAACCGTCCGCACGCTCCATGTAAAACATGACCTTGCGACCGGAAACCAGCGCATGGATGTTGCAATAACCATCCGGGCAAAGTTCCTTGTTGTGCTTCGGATCGGAATTGAGCTCCTGCCTCAACAGATCGGCCAACCTGCTCTCCAACTTATGGACATCGCCAGGACGGACGGCCTCGAACCTGAGCGGGAATGGATCCTCCACCTGGATTCTGATTCGTTGCGCCGTATCCCCCGCGTGCAGAACGATGCGGTGAGGCCCCGCCGCCAGCGGCCCGATGGGGATGCGGTGCAGCATGTGGTTGGGCAGGTCGCGCAGCTTGTGGCCATCCACTTCCAGCC
>JALVTX010000147.1 GCA_027035825.1 Mariprofundaceae bacterium | reverse complement strand
GCACGGAGATGGTGATGCCCGGTGACAACGTTTCGATGGAAGTGGAGCTGTTGACGCCGATTGCGATGGACAAGGAGCTGCGTTTCGCGATTCGCGAGGGCGGCCGCACGGTCGGCGCCGGCGTCGTCACCGAGATCATCAAGTAAGGTTTGAAGGGGGGCTTTTGTGGCTGCCGAAACAATACGCATCCGATTGAAGGCATTCGATCACCGCATTCTGGACAAGAGCGCGGCGGACATCGTGTCCACGGCCAAGCGCACCGGCGCGGCCGTGCGCGGGCCGATTCCGATGCCGACCCGGATCGAGAAATTCTGCGTGATCCGCTCTCCGCACAAGGACAAGGACTCGCGCGAGCAGTTTGAGATCCGCACCCACAAGCGTCTGCTGGACATCGACAACCCGACGCCGCAGACCGTGGATGCGCTGATGAAGCTTGATCTGCCGTCCGGCGTGGACGTCGAGATCAAGCTGTAAGCGGGAGAGAGACGATGGCAGGACTGATTGCACGCAAGGCGGGCATGACCCAGATCTTCGCCGAGGATGGCGCGGCCGTTCCGGTGACCGTGCTGCAGGTGGAGCCGTGCCGCGTGATTGCGCTGCGCACCGCCGAGAAGGACGGCTACGACGCCATCCAGGTTGGCTACGGCAAGGCTCCGCGGAAGCAGAGCCGGGCCGAGCAGGGGCACTTCGCGCGCCAGGGGCAGGAGCCGATGCGCGGCCTGCGCGAGTTCCGCCTGAATGAGGGCGAGAGCTTCGAGATCGGTCAGGAGCTGACCGCCGAGCTGTTCCAGCCGGGGCAGAAGGTGGACGTGTCCGGCACGTCCAAGGGGCGCGGCTTCGCGGGCGTGATGAAGCGCTACAACTTCGGCGGCGGCCGCGCCAGCCACGGCGCCGAGAAGGTGCACCGTCAGATGGGCTCCACCGGCCAGTGCCAGGATCCCGGTCGCGTGTTCCCGGGCAAGAAGATGCCGGGCCACTATGGCGCGGCGCGGGTGACGGTGCAGAACCTGGAGGTGGTTCGCGTGGACGCCGAAGCGGGACGCATTCTGGTTCGGGGCGCGGTTCCGGGCAGCCGCAACGGGCTGGTCGAGGTGCGCCCGGCAGTGAAGGGAGCGTAAGATGCCTGAAGTGACCGTGGTGGATCAGAACAACAAGCCGGTCGGCAAGCAGAAGCTGAACGACGCCGTCTTCGGTCTGGAGCCGGATGCCGGCTTCGTGCATCGCGTCTATACGGCGCTGGCCGCCGCCAGGCGCGCCGGCACGCACGCGACCAAGACCCGTTCGGCGGTGTCCGGCGGCGGCAAGAAGCCGTGGCGGCAGAAAGGCACCGGCCGCGCCCGTCAGGGCTCGACGCGCGCCACGCAGTGGCGGCACGGCGGCATCGCGCATGGCCCGCAGCCGCGCAGCTATGCCACGCGCATCAACAAGAAGGAGCGCCGCCGCGCGCTGTGCCTGACGCTGTCCAGCCACCTGCGCGACGGGCGACTGGTGGTGCTGGACAAGCTGGAGCTGCCGGCCATCAAGACCAAGGAATTCGTGGGCGTGATGAAGGCGCTGGACGTGGACAGCGGGCTGTTCGTGCTCGATGCCGAGAACCGCGAGGTGGCGCTGTCCGGCCGCAACGTGCCGCACGTCAAGGTGGTGCTGGACGGTCAGATGAACCTGCACGACCTGCTGAAGTACGACCGCGTGGTGCTGACGCGCGCCGCGGCCGAGAAACTGGAGGCCCGCCTGTCATGAGCGCGACATACGAGGATTACAAGGTGCTTCGCCGTCCGGT
>JALVTX010000146.1 GCA_027035825.1 Mariprofundaceae bacterium | reverse complement strand
TGATGGTGTCGCCGGGCGAGCAGAGGTTCGTCACCGCCGCTTCCATCGCGCCGGAGCCGCTGGAAGCCAGCATCAGCGCATCGTTCGAGGTCTGGAACACCTGCTCCAGCATGCGCTTGGTCTCGGCGAACACGGCCGAAAATTGCGGCGTACGGTGGTGGATCATCGGATGGGCCATGCGCAGCAGCACGCGCTCGGGCACGGCGGTCGGCCCCGGGGAAAGAAGGTACTGTTTGATCATCGGGTGGTTGGCTCCAGAAATGGGTGGATTCGCACCCGCTGGGTGCGGGCTGATGCTAGGCGAGCGCCGGGAAAGTTCAACATGGCCGCGCCCCGGCAATGGCATACTTCAAAACGCGCCAGAAAAAAGCGGCCGGCCCGATGACGGGCCGGCCTTCCCCTCCCAATCGTTGCTAACCTTCGGCTTGGGGCACGAAGGTGAAGGCGTCGGCGTAGATGTCGCGCGTGGAGATGCCGGCTAGGAAGCATTTCTTGCGCATGGCCTCCACCAGCGGCGGATCGCCGCAGAGATAGGCGCGCGCGCCGTTCATGTATTCACGCGCCGTCTGCACCACCAGATCGTCAATGGCGCCGTGCTTGCCGCCGGCGGGCGGCTCGCCATGGAGCACGCAGGGAATGTATTGCACGTTGTCATGCTGCTTCGCCAGCGCCCGCAGCTCGTCCACCATGTACAGCCCCTCGGTGGCCAGGCTGCCGTGGAACAGAAAGATGCGGCCATCATGGCCCAGCGACAGCGCATGGCGGATGATGCCGTACAGCGGCGCCAGGCCCGTGCCCGTGCCGGCCAGGATCAGGTTGCGCTTCGGCTCGCCGGGCACGTAGAAGCAGTCTCCGGCCGGGCCGAAGAACTCCAGCTCGTCGCCCTCTTCCACCACGTCGCACAGCCAGGTGCTCATCCGGCCGTCCGGCACCTTCTTCACGTGCAGCTCGAGAAATCCGTCCTCGTGCACGCTGGCCAGCGAATAGCTGCGCGTCAGTCCGTCCTCCGCCCGCACCAGGTTGATGAACTGGCCCGGAATGTAGTCGAACCCCTCGCTTTTCAGGCGCAGGCGAATCACCTGCTCGTTCATCCAGCGTTTCTCGATGACTTCCGCCTTCCGTTTCTCGGACGTGGCGGCCAGCGAAATTTCCATGTCCTCCCGCGGCTTGCACATGCAGGCCAGAAAATAGCCCTGCACGCGCAGCGTATCCTTGATGCCCTGCTGGCTTTCTGGCGTCGGTTCGCCAGAGACGGCGCGCATCATGCAGGTCTGGCAGGAGCCGGCGCGGCACGACGATGGCAGCAACACCCCCTGCCGTTCCAGGCCCTCGAGAATAGTTTCCTCCGGCGCGCATTCGTAGCGCTTGCCTTCGAAGGTAATCACAGGCATTGCATCGCTCCAAATAATAATGATGTGGTCTGGTTGTGCCGAAAAAGACGGGATTCCGCGCCCAGCGCGAAATCCCGCCACGTGCGTCAATCCGGGAGGATATCAGCGATTCAGCACGTCGTCGCGGGTGGATTCCGCAATGTCGATCACGGTCTGGATCATGTCCTCGCCAACGCCCAGCTCGGCCAGCGTCGAACGCAGGTGCATCAGGATGTGATCGAAATGCGAGTCGTCCAGACCCCGCTCCACCAGATGCTTGTGGCCCTCGCGCATGTCCTTGCCGGTGTAGCGATTCGGACCGCCGAACACCATGGTGAGGAACGCCTTCTGCTTGGCGGCCTGCTTCTCCATGTCCACGCCCTCGAAGAACGGCGAAACATACGGATCGTTCAGCACCCGCCGGTAGAAGA
>JALVTX010000145.1 GCA_027035825.1 Mariprofundaceae bacterium | reverse complement strand
CAATCCCGGTACCACCTCCGCAATCGCTCGGGATCAGCGCCCAGCCAGTAGCCGAGGCGCAGGCTCCACATCAGCCACACCGTGCGCGCGATGCCGTGCCGCTCCCAGCGGCGGCTGGAGGTCACCACCCGCTCGCGCAGGCAGGCGATTCGCCCCTCGCGCTTCAGGCGTCTGGAAAACTCCACGTCCTCCATCAGCGGCTGCTCGGGAAACCCGCCCAGGCGCTCGAACACCGGGCGCCGGACAAAGATCGCCTGGTCGCCGGTGGCGATCCGCGTCAGCCGCGAGCGCAGGTTGATGAAGGACTCGATGACGCGAAACGCCGGCTGCCGCCCCGAGAGGCGCACGTCGAAGCGACCGCCCACGACGCGCTCATCGCGCATGACGCTCAGAATATCCTCGAAACAGCTTGAAGAAACAAGTGTATCTACATGAATAAAAACGAGAACATCGGACTCCGTGGCTCGCGCGCCCGCATTCATCTGGATGGCGCGCCCGGCCCGGCTCGTCATCCAGCGCACGCCCGCCTCCGCCAGCAGCCGGGGCGTGGCGTCCCACGAGCCCCCATCCACGAACACCAGTTCGTCCACGGGCCAGTCCCGGGCGCGTTCGAGGAACGCGGGCAGCACCTTAGCCTCGTTCAGCACCGGCACGATGACCGCCACGCGCATCAGCGCGGCTCCAGCGCAACCCAGCCGCTTCCCGCCTCGCGGAAATTGGTCACCTGCCCGCGCCACACGCGCCCGGCCAGCGCAATCAGTTTCTCCCCGTGCGCGTAGAGGCGCACGTCCAACTTGAAGGCGCGCCCGTTCAGCTCCACGCTGCCGGGCGGCACATAGCGCTGGACGATGGTGTCGCTCCGATCCAGCGCCATGAACCGCTTGCGGCTCATGCCCTTGCCCAGCACCACGCCCTTGCCGCCATGCCGCGCCGCAGGCTTGAACACCCATGCCTTGCGTTCCCGCCACAGCGTTTCCTCGTCCATGTCCCGGAACAGGCGACACTCGGGCACGATGCGGTGGATGAAGTCCACTTCGCCCGGCTCCAGCAAGGCGTCCAGGAACCCCTCCCGCCACCAGTCCGCCATGCGCCGCTTGTCGCCCAACAACGCGTAGCTGCGCGGATGCGGGTTCAGCTGCACCTGCCCCCGCGCGTAGGCCGCCCGCACGTGCGCAAGCGTCGGGCTCTCCAGGTAGAAATCGGTGTGCCGGTTGTAGATCGCGTCCAGCCGCGCCTCGCCGACATACAGCCCATCATCCCGCGCCGCAATCTCTTCGGGCGAGACGACGAACACCGCGCGCCCCCGGGCGCGCAGGAGTTCGGCGTAGGCGCACATCTCCGGGTACATGAACTGGTTGCGCACGTCTTCGTCCATGATCGCGATGCAGCGCCACTCGGGCGGAAACATGCGCGCCAGCCGGATCGGTAGCGGCGCGTCCCAACCGGGCAGATCGAATTCGGGCAGATCGGGTTGCGGTAGCCATTGTTCGTCACCACCCACATAAAGGCCGCCGGCATTGTTGTTGATTTCAATCAGGCGCGGGCCCTCCGGCGTGAGGTGGAAATCGTAGCCCATCAGCACGCTGGGCGCGGCGGGCTCGATGCCAGCCGCGGGCGGCAGCACGTCCTTCAACCCGGCCAGGTAGCCGGGATGCCGCTTCAGACGCCACATCACCTGAACGAAGCGGCGCATGGTATCGAAATCCTTGCGGGAAATCGGCACCGGATCGCGGGAAGCCAGCATCATGACGCGCGAGGCTACCCGAATCGCCCGCGCGGTGTCACAATGCGGGAATGAAGCCCGCGAAGCCGACGGCATCCCTTCCCCCAACTCTGCCGGAACTGAGCCTGCCCGAACTGGAGGCCCTGATGGCCGAACTGGGCCAGCCCCGCTTCCGCGCCCGTCAGGTGAACGACTGGCGGAACAAGGGCGTCTGCGACCCCGACCGGATGCGCAACCTCCCCGCCGCCCTGCGCCGGGCGCTGGCGGAGCGCCTCGTCTGCGAGCCGCTGACGCTGGCCCGGCGGCAGGTCTCGCGCGACGGCACGCGCAAGTACCTGTTCCGGCTGGCGCGCGGCGGCATGGTGGAGAGCGTGCTGATTCCCGAGGCCTCGCGCGCCACCGTCTGCGTCTCCTCGCAGGTGGGTTGCGTGCTGGACTGCCCCTTCTGCCACACCGGCACGCAGAATTTCGAAACCAACCTGACCGCGGGCGAGATCCTCGCCCAGGTCCTGGCCGTGAAACGGGACATGGCCGCCGAGCCCCTGCCCACCGGCATGCACGGGCAGCTCACGCACGTCGTGTACATGGGCATGGGCGAGCCGCTGGCCAACGAGCGCGCGGTGCATGCAAGCCTCGAACGCCTGCTGGATGCGAACGGCCTGAACATCTCCCGCCGGCGCATCACCGTTTCCACCTCGGGGCTCGTGCCGCAAATCGCGCGGCTGGGGGCGCGCTTCCCGGTCAACCTGGCCATTTCGCTGCACGCGGCCACGGATGCGCTGCGCGACCGCCTGGTGCCCGTCAACCGCACCTGGCCCTTGGCGCGCCTGCGCCAGTGCCTGGACGACTGGCCGCTGGGGCCGCAACGGCATGTCACGCTGGAATACGTGATGCTCGCCGGCGTCAACGACCGTGAGGAGGACGTGGCGGCGCTGGCGCGCTTCGTCCGCCCCGACCGCGAGCGCGTCAACCTCATCCAGTTCAATCCGTGGCCCGGCGCGCCGTGGCGCGGCAGCCCGAGAGAACACATGAACGCGTTCGCCCAAGCCTTGATTGACAAAGGGATTCGTGCCACCGTAAGGCGCTCGCGCGGGGACGACATCATGGCCGCCTGCGGCCAGCTCAAGGCCGGCGCGTCAGCGAACGCGGGCGAGCCGGCCACGGCGGAGGAGGAACATCGGGCGCATGCGTGAACGGCAAGGCGAACGCATCGGCATCATCGGCGGCAGCGGTCTCTACGCCATCGAGGGCGCGGAGGTGCTGGACACGCTGGCGCTGGACACGCCGTTCGGCCGGCCCTCGGCGCCGCTGACGCTGGCCCGCATCCACGGCCGCGAGGTGGTCTTCCTGCCCCGTCACGGCGAGGGGCACCGCATCCCGCCGCACCGCATCAACTACCGCGCCAACATCTATGCGCTGAAGCTCGCCGGCGCCAGCCGCGTCATCTCCATCTCCGCCGTCGGCTCGCTGCGCGAGGCGATTCGCCCCGGCGATTTCGTGCTGGTGGATCAGTTCGTGGATCGCACGCGCGAGCGCCCGTCCACCTTCTTCGATGGCCCCATCGTGGCCCATGCCTCGCTGGCCGACCCGGTCTGCGCCGACCTGCGCGCGCGGCTGGCCGCGGCCTGCCACGCGGCGGGCATCCCCGTCCACGATGGCGGAACCTACCTGGCCATGCAGGGGCCGCAGTTCTCCACCCGCGACGAGTCCCGGCTCTACCGCTCCTGGGGCATGGACGTGATCGGCATGACCAACATGCCGGAGGCGAAACTCGCGCGCGAGGCGGAGCTCTGCTACGCCACGGTGGCGATGAGCACCGACTACGACTGCTGGCACGAGGAGGAGGACGACGTCAGCGTCGGCAACGTGCTGGAGGTCATGCGCGGCAACGTGGAGAAGGCGCGGCGAATGCTCGCGGCCTTCTTCGCGGCGGCGGACGATGCGCTCTCTCGCTGCCCCGGCGCTTGCCAGACGGCGCTGGATCAGGCCATCATCAGCGACATGCACGCCATGGACGACGACGCCATCCGCCCGGTACACGCGCTGGTGTCGCGCTTTCTGAGCGGCGAAGGGAGCAAGACATGACCATGAAGCGATCCTGGCTTGCGCTGCTGCTCTGCCTCGCGATGCCCGCGATCATGCTGGGCGGCTGCGCCGGCAAGCACGAAGACCCGGCGCAAGTCGCCAAGCGCGCCGAAATCCATTTCCAGCTCGGCGTGGACGCCATCAATCGCGGCAACCTGCCCAAGGCGTTCGACGAGTTGCTCACGGCCGAGAAGCTCGACCCCAAGCGGGCCGACATCCAGGCCATGCTCGGCTATGCCTGGATGCTGCGGGGCGATATGGACAAGGCGGAAACCTGGTTCAAGCGCGCCGTGCGCCACCACCCGGACTCGTCCATCTGGACGAACTACGGCGTGCTGATGCTGCGCATGAAAAAGCCCAAGCGGGCCGAGGAATACTTCCGCAAGGCCCTGGCCGACCCGCGCTATGCGCACCCGGACATCGCCTATATCGACCTGGGCGACGCGCTCTTGATGCAGGGCCGCTTCAACGAGGCCATCGCCGCCTACCGGCAAGCCCGCGCCATCAACCCCTTGCAGGAGTTCTCGCGCCTGAAGGAGGCCGACGCCTACCTGCGCTACGACCGCCCCGCCTACGCCCGGGCGCTGTATGAAACCATCCTCCGCGACAAGCCCGGCTACCGGCCGGCGCTGGAAGTGCTGATTGCGCTGCTGCGCAAGGAAGGCGACATGGCCGAGGTGCGGGCGCGGCTGGAGGAATTCAAGAAGCGCACCAGCAACCCGCTGGACAAGGCCTGGGCGAGCGACGAACTGCGCAAGATGGACGAAGCGAAATGAGCGACGAACCCGAAACCCGTCCCTCCGAGGCCGAGACCGAACGCCCGACGGAGCCGGAAGCGGAACATGGCGCCGCCGATGCGCCGCCCGAGGCCGCGCCAGAAGCGCGGCGGGACGAACTGCGGCGCGAGCTGGGGACGCGGCTGAAGGACGCCCGCGAGCGTCGCGGCCTTTCCATCGACGAGGCATCCAGCCGCCTGCGTATCCGCAAGGACTACCTGCGGGCGCTGGAGGACGCGGACTGGAGCCACCTGCCCGAGGAGGTCTATGCCATCGGCTTCCTGCGCCAGTACGCGCGCTTCCTGGGCGAGGACGTGGACGGGGCCGTCGCGGAACTCAAGTCCGGCGATTACCGGCTCACCAAGCCCTTCACGATGCCCGATCCGCCAATCGCGCCCAATCGCGGCTGGGCCATCGCGGCAGGGCTGGCCTTCGTGTTGCTTCTGATTCTCTTCAACACCGTCGGCGACGACGAGCCGCCCGCTCCGCCCGGGGAACCCCTCACCGCCACCCAACCATCGGTGACCACGCCACCACCCGCGCCACAACAAGCACCCTCGCCATCAGGCGCCGAGCCCACGAAGGGCGAACCCGCGACCCAATCCACCGCAACTCCGCCAGCCACCAGCGCAGCGCCCGCCGCAACGGCTGCCGCGCCATCGGCCAGGCCAGCATCGTCGGCCAAGACAACCCTCCAGCCTTCACCCGCGCCCAGCACCCGTTCAACGCCGCCGGCCGCGACCATTCACCACTACCGGCTGATGGCCGTGGGCGACAAGGCCTGGTTGCAGGTGCATGACCACGCCGGAACACTGCTGCGCGAGGTGCTGCTGCGACCGGGCCAGAGCATCCGGCTGGACAGCGATGCGCCCTACCTGACCGTGACCTGTGGCAACGCCGCCGCGCTGCAAATCGAGGTGGACGGCGAGACCTTCGCCGCCGCCGGCACCCTGGGCGCGCCCGGCAAGGTGCTGCACAATTTCCGCGTTTCCCCTTCCGCGACCGTCGAGGGAGGAGCCTCCGGCCGCGCCACCCCCTGATTCGCATGGCGATTGCCCGGCATCCGCGATAGCCTCGGCGGCATGACTGCCGCGCTCGAACACGCTCAGGCGCTGATCCGCCTGCCCTCCGTCACGCCCGAGGATGGCGGCTGCCAGGACTGGCTGGAGGAGAAGCTTGCGCCGCTGGGCTTTCATCGCCAGCGCGTGGACATGGGCGGCGTGACCAACAGCATCTTCGCGCGGCCCGGCGAGCGGCCCGGCACGCTGGCATTTCTCGGTCACACGGACGTCGTGCCGCCAGGGCCGGCCGCATCCTGGCCGCACCCGCCGTTCGCCGGCGTCGTGGAGGATGACGTGCTGCATGGCCGGGGGGCGCAGGACATGAAGGGCGGCATCGCCTGCTGGCTGGCCGCCATCGAGGAGGCCGTGGCCGACGGCGCGCCGCTGCCGGGACTGCAAGTGCTCATCACCTCGGACGAGGAAGGCGAATCGGTGGACGGCGCGGTGCGCATCGTCGAGGTTCTGGCGGCGGAAGGCCATCTGCCGGACGCCGCCATCGTCGGCGAGCCTTCCTCGTCGAAGGCCGTGGGCGACGTCATCCGCCGCGGCCGGCGCGGCGTGGTGCAGGTGGTGGCCATCATCCGCGGCCAGCAGGGCCACTCCGCCTATCCCGATGACGCCGTGAACGCCGCGCACCTGGCCATCCCGGCGCTGCACCGCGCGCTGGAGATTGACTGGGGCGAGCCGGCGCCGGGGTTCCCGCCCACCACCTGCCAGATCACCAACATCGAGGCCGGCACGGGAGCGATGAACGTGATTCCGGGCGCCTGCCGCGTCACGCTGGACATCCGCTTCAACCCGGCGCTGGATTTCGATGGCGTGGAAACCCGCCTGCGCGAGGCCTTCGCCGAACTGCCCGACGCCGCGGTAGAGCTGGACATCCAGCGGCAGGCCAACGCCTTCGTCACGCCCGACGGCCCGTTCCTGGACTTCGTCGCCGCTGCCATCGAGCGGCAGACGGGGCTTGTCACCCGCCGGGACACGGGCGGCGGCACCTCCGATGCGCGCTTCCTGGCCGCGCGCGGGGTGCCGGTGGCCGAGCTCGGCCTCACCAACGACACCATCCACCAGGTCGGCGAGCGCGTCCGCGTGGCGGAACTGGAAACGCTGACCGGCATCTACAAGGACATCATCCAGGGATTCGAGGCGCAACCATGACCGACACCAAACCCCATTCCGACCGGCTGGGGGCAAAGCTCAACCGCCCCTCCCGCGAGCTGGAGACCTTTCCGAACCCGAACCCGGAGCGGGACTACCACATCGAAATCCGCTCGCCGGAGTTCACCTGCCTGTGCCCGAAGACCGGCCAACCGGACTTCGCCGAAATCCTGCTCGATTACGTGCCCGACCAGCTGTGCGTGGAGCTGAAATCGCTGAAGCTCTATTTCTGGAGCTTCCGTGACGAGGGGCACTTTCACGAGGCCGTGACCAACCGCATCGCGGGCGACCTGGTAGCGGCGCTGGATCCGCGTTACCTGAAGGTGACCGCCCGCTTCAACGTGCGCGGCGGCATCTACACCACGGTCACCGTCGAGCACCGGAAGGCGGCGTGAACCGCAAGGTGAACACGCTGCCCTTCATCAAGATGCAGGCGCAGGGCAACGACTTCGTCGTGCTCGATGGCCGCGCAACGCCGCTGCCGGAGCTGGACGACGCCTTCGTCCGGCGCATCACCGAGCGGCGCTACGGCATCGGCTGCGACCAACTGCTGGTCATCCTGCCCGACGAATCGGCCGATTGCGCCCTGCGCATCTTCAACAACGACGGCTCCGAGGCCGAAAACTGCGGCAACGGCCTGCGCTGCGTGGCGCACCTGCTGATGGAAAAAACGGGTCGCGAGGTCTGCGCCATCCGCCTGGCCGACCGGATCGTGCGCGGCGAACGAACGGCGACTGGCGTGCGCGTGCACATGGGCCGCGCCCGCATCGTGGATCGCACGCAGGCCCACGTGGACGTGGAGCTCGGCAATCCGCACCGCGTGTTCTTCGAGGCCACCGAGGATTTTCCCGGCGACCGGAACATCGAGATCGTCAGCGGCCGCGCCGGCGACCATGCCTGGATCGACATCATCGAACGCGGCGCGGGCCGCACGCTGGCCTGCGGCAGCGGCGCCTGCGCCACCGCCGCGGCCATCTGGAGCATCGAGGGCGAGGCGCGGCCGCAGACCATTCACATGCCGGGCGGCGAGGTGCGGGTCAGCGGCTCATTGGAAG
>JALVTX010000144.1 GCA_027035825.1 Mariprofundaceae bacterium | reverse complement strand
CCGAGCCGCCGGTGGTGATGACATCTTCCACCACCAGCACCGGCGCGCCCTCGGGAATCGTGAAACCGCGCCGCAGTTGCATCTCGCCTTCCTTGCGCTCGGTGAAGATCATCGGCTTGCCCAGCGCACGGGCCACCTCGTGGCCGATGATGAGCCCGCCCAGCGCGGGCGAAACGACCATCGCCACGTCCAGGTCCCGCGCCTCCTCGGCCAACGCGCGCCCCAGCGCCTCCGCATGCTCCGGATGCATCAGCACCCGGGCCGATTGCAGATAGCGCGGCGAATGCCGCCCGCTGGAGAGCACGAAATGCCCCGTGAGCAGCGCGCCCGCATCCTCGTACATCGTCAACAGTTCCTGTTCCGTCATCATCCTTGTCCCGTTCAAATTTTTGCGGAGTTTATCAGGCTGGGCGACCCGCTGCATCTCGCGCGCGGGCTTCCTTTGTGGGTCAGACCTGGGCGGACTTCAGTCCGACGCTCCGCCCGCATACATCGACACGTTTTGCTACAATCCCGGCATGAACATCCAGGCCATCCTGCTTGATCTCGACGGCGTGCTCTACGTCGGCGACGAATCCATCGCCGGCGCGGCCGAGGCCGTGCGCGCCTTGCGCGAGGCCGGCCTGAAGCTCGCCGGCGTCACCAACACCACCACCCGCTCGCGGCGGCAGATCATGGACAAGCTCGCGGCCATGGGCGTACCGCTGGCGGCCGAGGACATCCACACCCCGGCGGCGCTGGCCGCGGCCCGCCTCGGCCAGCGGCGCGCCATGCTGCACGTGCAGGATGCCTTGCGCGAAGACCTGCAAGACGTGCGCGAGGATGCGGCGCACCCCGAGGCGGTGGTGATGGGAGACATCGGCGGCGAGGGCTACCCGCCGGAAACGCTGCGCGAGATTTTCCTGCGCGTGCTGGACGGCGCGGAGCTCCTGGCGCTGCACAAGAACCGCTTCTGGAAGAAGCCGGACGGCTTGCATTTGGACCTCGGCGCCTTTGTCGCCGCCATCGAGTACGCCGCCGGCGTCCGGGCCGTGGTGCTCGGCAAGCCCTCGCGGGACTTCTTTCTCGGCATCTGCCGGGAGCTGGGCGTTCCGCCCGAGGCGACGCTGATGGTGGGTGACGACGTGGAATCGGACATCGGCGGGGCGCAGCAGGCGGGCCTGAAGGCGGCGCTGGTGCAGACAGGCAAGTATCGCGCCGATTTCGTCAAGCGCAGCGGCATCCGCGCCGATCTCGTGCTGCCTTCCATTGCCGATCTCCCGGACGCCCTGCACCTGCTGTAGCGCACCCTCGCTTGACTCGGGCGGCGCTTGGGGCCTGTTCCACTACTTGAAGGCGTCGCGCAGCTCGTCCAGGAAACTCTTGCCCACCTCGCGGACGGAAATCGGCTTGTCCTCGCGCCTGGACGCGGACTTGGCCGCCGGCGCGGCGCGCTCCGCGCCCACCGGCTGGATCACCAGCCGCTTGCCGTCCGTGGTGATTTCCAGCTCCGTGTTCCGGTCGATGCCGAGCAGATTGAGAATGGGTTTCTCGATGATGAGGCCAAGGCTGTTGCCAATGGGCGTCAATCGCTTGCGCATTGCTTCCTCCCGTGCCAAGCATGGCAGTCAAAGGGGCTGATGGCAGGTTAGAACAATGCTCGAATTTCGTCAATCCGACCCGTCGGGGCGAGGCGAAAGGCCCGCCGCGATTTCCTCGCGCAGGATACGTTGCAGCTCGGCCTGATGCTCCGGGAAGAAGTGCCCCGCCCCCTCTATGGCGTGAAAACGAACGTTCCCGTCCGCCTCGATCGCGCGCACGGCGGCGCGCACGGCCTGAAAGGGCACGATCTCGTCCTTCGTGCCGGCAATCACCACCACGGGCCGCGTCTCGCCGCGCATGAAGGAGAAGTCCCAGTGATTCACGGCCGGCGCCACCGCGAACATCCGCGCCACGCGCGCATCCTCGCGCGCGGCCGCGAGCCCCGCGTAGCAGCCGAAGGAGAACCCCGCCAGCCACAGCGGCGCGCCGGCATGCCGCCCGGCCATCCAGTCCAGCGCCGCGGCCGCGTCCCGCGTCTCGCCGCGCCCCTCATCCCATGCGCCGTCGCTCTGTTCCACGCCGCGAAAGTTGAAGCGCAGCGTGGCGCAGCCCGCATCGCCAAAGGCCCGGGCCATCCAGTACACGACCTTGTTGCGCATGGTGCCGCCAAACAGCGGATGGGGATGGCAGATGACCACAGCGGGCCGCCCGGGCTCGCCCGGCTCGTGGAGCGCCTGCAAGCGCCCGACCGGGCCGGGGATGAACAGCCGCTCCTGCCTGATGACATGGGACATGGATCGCGACACGGGGCGAGGCCTGACTCCGGGCCTCAATCGTGGAAGAGGGCCGCGTAGCGTTCCGGCGAAAAGCCGATCTCCACGCGCCCGTCATCCAGCTCCAGCACCGGCCGCTTGATGAGCGTCGGATGCTCCCGCATCAGGCCAAGGGCCTTCTCCGCGTCCAGGTCGGCGCGGGCGTCCGCATCCAGCTTGCGCCAGGTCAGGCCGCGCCGGTTCAGCAGCCGCTCCCAGCCCGAGGTAGCCGCCCAGCGGAGCAGCGTCTCGTCATCCACGGGCGGGTCGCGATAGTCGCGGAACGTCCAGCCCACGCCGCGCGCGTCCAGCCAGCGCATGGCCTTGCGCATGGTGTCGCACTGGCGGATGCCCCAGAGAACGGCCGTCATTCGGCAAAGCCCAGCACGTGCTCCATGCCATACCAGCCCGCCGGCCTGTCCATCAGCCAGCGTGCGGCGCGCACCGCGCCCTTGGCGAACACCATGCGGTCGCTGGCGATGTGGCCAATCTCCACCCGCTCCTCGTCGGAAACGAACATCGCCTTGTGCTCGCCCACGATGCTGCCGGCGCGCACCACGGCAAAGCCAATGCTGCCGGGCTCGCGCGCCCCGGTGATGCCCTCGCGCGCATAGACGGCCACGTCCTCCAGCTTCACGCCGCGGCCATCGGCCAGCGATCGGCCCATGGCCAGCGCCGTGCCGCTGGGCGCGTCCACCTTGTGCCGGTGATGAGCCTCGAAGATCTCGGCGTCGTATTCCGGCCCCAGCACCCGCGCCGCTTGGCGAATCAGTTGCAGCGCCAGGTTCACGCCCACCGAGTAGTTGGCCGCCATCACCACCGGCGTGGACGCAAGCGTCTGGCGCAGCGCCTCCATCTGAAGCGCGTCATGGCCGGTGGTGCCGATGACCATGCGCAGGCCGCGCTCCGCCGCCAGCCGCGCGTAATCGAGGCAGGCCTCCGGCGTGGTGAAGTCAATCAGCACGTCGGCCTCCGGCAGCTTCGTCACGTCGTCCACCAGCGGCACGCCGAGCGAACCCGCGCCGGCCAGCTTGCCGGCATCCGTTCCCACCAGCACCGAGCCAGCCTTTTCCGTCGCGCCCACCAGTTCCGCGTCGTCGCGCTCGGCCACGGCGCGAACCAGCATCCGCCCCATGCGCCCGGAAGCGCCGGTCACAATCACTCGCATCATCGCACATCCCCCGCCAGGTCGTCCCAGAATCGCTTCACCTTGTCCAGGAACGAGGCCCGTTCAGGATAGACCTCGTCCCCCGTTTCCGCAGCGAACTCGCGCAACAACTCCTCCTGCCGCTTGCTCAGGCGCTTGGGCACGGCAATTCGCACCCGCACGTAGAGATCGCCGGTGCGGTTCTCGCGAATGTCAGGCACGCCCTTGCCGCGCACGCGGAACACCTTGCCGCCTTGGGTGCCGGCCGGGATGCGAATCTTCACCCGACCCTCCAGCGTCGGCGCCTCCACCTCCGCGCCCAGCGCCGCCTGCGGGAAGGTGATGGGCATGTCGCAGTAGAGGTCGGCGCCATCGCGCTCGAAGATGGGGTGCTTCTTCAGCCGCACGACGATGTACAAATCGCCCGGCGGCCCGCCCTGCACGCCGGCCTCGCCCTCGCCGGCCACGCGCACCTGCGCGCCATCATAGACGCCGGGCGGAATGCGCACCTTCAACTTCTTGCTCCGGCGCACCCGGCCCGCACCGCCGCAGGCGACGCAGGGCGACTCAATGCGCACGCCCTGCCCGTGGCACTCGGGACAGGTGCGGCGGATCGCGAAGAATCCCTGCTGCATCTGCACCTGCCCGTGGCCGCCGCAGGTGCGGCACGGCACGGGGCTGGTGCCGGGCCGCGCGCCGCTGCCGTGACAGGTGTCGCAGGTCATCTGCTTGGGAATCTCCAGCTCCACCTCGCGTCCGCGGGCCGCATCCTCCAGGCTCAGCTCCAGCTGGTAGCGCAAGTCCGCGCCGCGACCGCTGCGCGCGCCGCCAAACCCGAAGATGTCGCCAAAGATGTCGCCGAACACGTCGCCGAAGTCGCGGAAGGCGTGCGACTCCTGGAAGCCGCCCCGGCTCCAGAAATCCTGCATCTGGTCGTCCACGCCGGCGTGGCCGTACTGGTCGTAGCGCTTGCGCTTCTCCGCATCGGAGAGCACCTCGTACGCCTCGGTCACCTCGCGGAACTTCTCCGCCGCCTCCGCGTCATCCTTGTTGCGGTCGGGGTGATACTTCATCGCCAGCTTGCGGTAGGCGCGCTTGATCTCGTTGATGTCCGCGTCGCGGGACACGCCCAGAATCTCGTAATAATCGCGTTTGGTTGGCACAGCGCCCCTCTCTTTTTCGTTCCTGTTTCTCAGCCTTCCTCAATCTTCTTCTTCAAATACGCCAGCCGCCCCCGCGCGACGCCCGTTGCCCCGGATGCGCCACGCGGAGGCGTGCCAGCCAGTCACCGCCAAGGCCCGGCGGCTTACTTCTTGTCGTCCACCACCTCGGCGTCCACCACCTCGGCGTCGTCATCGCCGGAGGAAGACGCGCCGCTCTCGCCCGCGCCGCCAGCGGCCTCGCCGCCCGCGCCGGCCTGCGCCTGGGCCTGCTGGTAGATGACTTCGCCCAGCTTGCGCGAGGTCTCGGCGACGCGCTCCTCGGCCTTCTTGATGGCCTCGATATCGTCGCCTTCCAGCTCCTTCCTGAGATCGGCCAGCGCCTCCTCGATGGACTTGCGGGTGGCCTCGTCCACCTTGTCGCCGTGCTCCTTGAGCGCCTTCTCGGTGGAATAAGCCAGCGCATCGGCGCGGTTCTTGGTCTCGATGCGCTCCTTCTGCTTGCGATCTTCCTCGGCATGCGCCTCGGCGTCCTTCTTCATGCGCTCGATCTCCTCCTCGGAGAGGCCGGAACCCGCCTCGATGCGGATCGAGGCTTCCTTGCCGGTGCCCTTGTCCGTGGCGGAGACGTGCATGATGCCGTTGGCGTCGATGTCGAACGTCACCTCGATCTGCGGCACGCCCCTAGGCGCCGGCGCGATGCCCTCGAGGTTGAACACGCCGAGCAGCTTGTTGTGCGCGAAGATGTCGCGCTCGCCCTGCGCCACCTTGATGGTCACCGCCGTCTGGTTGTCCGCCGCCGTGGTGAAGATCTGGCTCTTCTTGGTCGGGATGGTCGTGTTCTTCTCGATGATCTTCGCGAACAGACCGCCCTCGACCTCGATGCCCAAGCTCAGCGGCGTCACGTCGAGCAGCAGCACGTCCTTGACGTCGCCGGTGAGCACCGCGCCCTGGATGGCGGCGCCGATGGCCACCACCTCGTCGGGATTCACGCCCTTGTGCGGCTCCTTGCCGAAGAACTCGGCCACCTTCTTCTGCACCAGCGGCATGCGGGTCTGGCCGCCCACCAGCACCACCTCGTGGATGTCGCTGGCGGTCACCCCCGCATCCTTCAGCGCCTGCCGGCACGGCTCCAGCGACTTCTCGACCAAGTCCTCGACCATGCTCTCGAACTTGGCCCGCGTGAGCTTGATGAGCAGGTGCTTGGGCCCGCTGGCATCCGCCGTGATGAACGGCAGGTTCACCTCCGTCTGGGCGCTGGAGGACAGCTCGATCTTGGCCTTCTCGGCCGCCTCCTTCAGGCGCTGGAGCGCCAGCTTGTCGGCCGTCAGGTCAATGCCGTTCTCCTTTTTGAACTCGTCGGCCAGGTACTGGATGATGCGCTGGTCGAAGTCCTCGCCGCCGAGGAAGGTGTCGCCGTTCGTGGCCTTCACCTCGAATACGCCATCGCCGATCTCCAGAATGGAGATGTCGAACGTGCCGCCGCCCAGGTCATAGACGGCAATGAGGTGGTTTTCCTCGGTCTTGTCCAGGCCATAGGCCAGCGCCGCCGCCGTCGGCTCGTTGATGATGCGCAGCACGTTGAGCCCGGCGATGGCACCGGCGTCCTTCGTGGCCTGGCGCTGGGAATCGTTGAAGTAAGCCGGCACGGTGATGACCGCGTCCTTGACCTCCTCGCCCAGGTAGTCCTCGGCCGTCTGCTTCATCTTCTGGAGCACGATGGCCGAAATCTCCTGCGGGCTCATCTTCTTGCCGTCGGACTCCACCCAGGCGTCGCCGTTGTCGGCCGCCACCACCTTGTAGGACACCAGGTCGCAGTGATGCTTCACCTCTTCCGAATCAAACTTGCGACCGATCAGGCGCTTCACCGCGTAGAAGGTGTTGTCCGGGTTGGTCACCATCTGCCGCTTGGCCGGCGCGCCGACCAGCCGCTCGCCATCCTTGGTGAACGCCACCATGGACGGCGTGGTGTTGTCGCCCTCGCTGTTGGGGATGACCTTCGGCTTGTCGCCTTCCATCACCGCCACGCACGAATTCGTCGTGCCCAAGTCAATTCCGATTACCTTTGCCATGTCGCTTCTCCCGTTGTTTGGTTTGTTTCCGGTTTTCTTCCTGTTTTGTTCCGCTCACTCTCTATGGGGGCGGGAATGGAAGGTTTCAAGCCTGAACCCGCGCCGGCCTACGCCTTGTCGGACTTCGGCGGCGCCTCGTTTTCCTTCTGTTCCTGCTCGTCGCCCCCGCCCGGCGCGCCGGAGGAAACCAGCACCCTCGCCGGCCGCAGCAGCCGGCCGCTGAGCTTGTAGCCCGCCACGTGCTGGGCCGCCACCACGCCCTCGGGATGCTCCTCGCTCGGCATGTGCGACAACGCCTCGTGATGATGCGGGTCGAACGGCTGGCCCACGGCGTCAATGCGCTCCATCTCGAACTTGCGCATCACCGCGTGCCAGGCATCCAGCGTCATCTTCAGCCCCTCGCGCAGCGCGGCCTCGTTGCCTTCTTCCACGGCCAGCGCCCGCTCCAGGTTGTCCACCACGTCCAAGAGCGCCAGGGCGAACTTCTCGATGGCGTACTTGCGCGCCTCCTCGATCTGCCGCTCGGTGCGCTTGCGCAGGTTGTCCATCTCGGCATGGGCGCGCAGCAGCTTGTCCTTCAGCCGCTCGATTTCCTCGCGCGCCTCGGCCAGCTCCTTCCGGAGCTCCTCGTCCCCGCCCGCCTGTTCTTCCAAGGGCTCTTCGAGGGCCTCCGCTTCCGCCGCCTGCCGCTCCGGCGCTTCCGGCGAGGCCTTGCCCTGCTGCTTGCCGGCGGCCTTCTTGTTCGGCTTGTTCGATGGCTTGCTCAATGGAATGCTCCTGATGATGCTGTTCTCCAGACTTGGCCGCGCGCTTCGCGGGCCTCATCCTCTGTGGGGTCGGCCAGCGCCGCTTTCAATCCCCCTGTCCCGAATCTTTTTTCTGCGCTCCTTTCCGCGTTTCCTCCCGCGCTTTCTCGCACAGGCGTCGCCGCGCCTCCGAGCGCAGCCGGGCCTGCTCGCGTCGCCAGCGCTCGATCTCGGCATGGTTGCCCGAAAGCAGCACCTGGGGCACCCGCTTGCCCTCGAAGACCTCCGGCCGCGTATAGTGCGGCCAGTCGAGAATGCCCTCCTCGGTGAAGGAATCCAGCACCGCCGATTCCGGGCTGCCCAGCACGCCCGGCAACAGCCGGATGACGGCGTCCAGCACGCAGAGCGCCGCCGGTTCCCCGCCCGAGAGCACATAATCGCCCAGCGAGAGCTGCTCGTCCACGTAATCGCAAATGCGCTCGTCAAATCCCTCGTATCGCCCGCACAGCAACGTGACGCCGGGACTGGCGGCGTATTCCAGCGCCACGTCCTGCGTGAACCGGCGGCCGCCGGGCGTCAGCATCACCACGCGGGTGTCCGCATGCCGGCGCCGGGCCTCGCGGATGGCCGCCACCACCGGCTCGGGCTTGAGCACCATGCCCGGCCCGCCGCCGTAGGGCGCATCGTCCACCGTGCGATGCCGGTCGGTGGCGAAGTCCCGCATCTGGATGCAGTCCACCCGCGCCAGCCCTGCCTCGATCGCCCGCTTCGGAATCGAGCAGGACAGTGGCGAATCAAAAAACTCGGGAAACAGCGTCAGGATCTGGGCGTGAAACATGCATCCATCCCTTCCGGCAGGACAACGACGATGCGCCGCGCGGCCACGTCCACCTCGCGCACCACCTGTTCGGTGAACGGCAGCATCCACTCGCCCGGCCGCCCGGTTTCGGCCGGCGCGCGCACCAGCAGGATGTCCTGGGCGCCGAAATCCGAGAGCGCAGTCACGCGCCCCACCAGGCTGCCGTCCTCGCGCACCACGTCGCAACCGATGAGATCGGCCCAGAGGTATTCGTCCTCGGCCACGTCCACGGCCTCGGCCGGAATCCATATCCGGGCGCCGCGCAGCGCCTCGGCCGCGGCCACATCATCAACGCCCTCGAGCTGCGCCAGAATGCGCCGGCCATGCTGCCAGCACCGGATGACGCGGTGGCGCTTCGCCGCCCCGGCGGACGGCCCCACCCACCAAAAAGAATACCCGGCAATGCCGATGGCAGGCCGGGTATGCGAAAAAACGACCAGCGCCCCCTTCAGTCCATGCGGGCGCGTGATTTCACCGATGTGAAGAAAACGCTCAGGCGTCGGCCTGCTCCTCGCCCTCGCCGGCGGCGTCCTCCTCGGCGGCCTCACCAGACTCGGCCTCCGCGGTCGCTTCCTCGGCAGCCTTGGCCTCTTCCTCGGCCTTGGCAGCGGCTTCGGCGGCGGCGCGGGCCTCCGCTTCCGCCTTGGCGGCGGCCTTGGCCTCGGCCCTGGCCTTCTCCTTCTCGACCAGTTCCGGGTTCTCGAAGCGCTTCACGAGGCTGGCCACGCGCGGAGAAATCTGCGCGCCCTGCTCTTCCCAGGCGCGAATGCGCTCCACGTTCAGCTCGATGACATCCGGCTCGCGGCAGGGGTCGAAATAGCCCACCTTCTCGATGAAGGCGCCATCGCGACGGGCTCGCGAGTCCATCACCACCACGGAATAGAACGGCCGTTTCTTGCGCCCGCCACGCTGCAAACGAATCACGGTTGCCATAAAATCAACACCTCCAGAAAATCAGGCGGCGCACTATAGACGCGCGACCCCCGCCGGGCAAGGCGAAGTTTCATTGGCTGACGCCCGCCCCATCTTGAACCAAACCGCTCTCATGTTTTCCGCCGTCATCAAGTCGAATGCGACACGCCGCGCCTGCTCGCACCGCGCCTTGCGCGTTCTCCAGACGAAGCTGGACTCCAACCGTGCCGCTGGCGGAATCAATGACAGGCTCAACGATGCGCACCTCTCCGGCGCGTTCCTCCCCGCGAGGCCCCAGCAATACCGGGACTCGCTCCCCGGGACGCAATCCCAGCGCGACCGCAGCCGGCAAAACGGTTTCCACGTTCAAGGGATTGGTTTGCGCCAATTTGAGCACATAGTCCTCGCGGACGAACTCGCCTGCAAAATGATGTTGCTCGAGCACCACCCCGTCGATGGGACTGCGAACGGTGTATTGCGCGAGCCTGGCCTGGGCCACCCGGAGTTCGGCCTTGGCCAGGGCCAGGCGATTCCTCAATTCATCCATCTTGCTTTCGGAAATGAGGTCTTCCTTCCGCATTCCCAGATTGCGTCTGACCTCGCGTTGGGCGTACTCCATTTTCACCTTGGCCAGCGCCGTTTCCGCCTCGCGCACCCTTGCGTCGAGTTGAAACAGCACGCTCCCCTTGCGGACACGATCGCCGCGTTCCACGTTCACCTTGCGAATCACCCCTGGTGCCGCCGCGCTGACCTTGACGATTCGGTGAGGGGCTATGACACAGTCATACTCCTTCCCTATCGCCGTAGATCCTTGCGCGAGAAGAATGCCCAACAGCGCGCATCCGCGTCGCCACCCCTTCATCTGGCTTCCTCCCACGAAAATGAAAGCAAATCGCCCAATGTCTTCTGATGCCTGACAAGTCTGCATCGAATGCGAAAATGCCGCTTTTCAATCCTTTTCTGCAAATATCTCATGAGACGCAAGACGATTCGCCCCCCCCACGGAATGCCTCGCATGAGGAATACGATTACAGGCCTTAGAACACTGGTGCCGGACGCATTCATCCAAATATCGTCTTCAAGCGAAAGCATCATTTCATAACTGCCAGGATCCCCATGTCGCGCCGCCCGGCCCGCCAGTTGCCGATCCACCCGGGATGAATCATGCATCTCCGTCAGAATCACATGCAGCCCGCCATTCTCGCGCGCGACGTCATCAAGCGGAATGTCCGTCCCTCTCCCCGCCATGCTCGTCGCCACCGTCACGGCATCATGCCTCCCCGCGCACTTCACCACCTCGGCCTCGTCGGCATCCTGGCGCGCATTCAATACCCTGCATTTGATTCCGCATTGCGCCATGGCCGCCGCAAGCCGCTCCGAGGACTTCACCGAAGCCGTGCCCACCAGAACCGGCCGCCCCAGACGCTGCACTTCCTCCACCCGCATGACCACCGACTGCTCCTTGCCCTTCATGTCCATGAACACCCTCGGCGGCATGCCGACGCATCGGCTGGGACAATGCGGCGGCACGCGAAGAACGGGGAGGCGATAGAACATCCACAGCTCGCGACGCACTTCCCAAGCCGTGCCCGTCATGCCGCACAGATTGAGGTAACGACGGAAAAACTCCTGGTATGTGCTCTGAACCCGAGGACGCATGGCCTCGCTCAGTTCACAGCCTTCCTTGGCCTCGATGAGCTGGTGGAGCCCCCGGCTCCAGGAACGATCCGCCATGCCGCGACCCGAATGCTCATCCACGATGACAATCGAGCCATCGCGGACGATATAATCCTTGTCCCGCTTAAATCCATGAAGCGCCGCCACCGCCTGAACCGCCAACTCCATGAACCGATGAGGCTTGCTTCCGCGGTAGGTTGTCCGCGTCCATTGATCCAGCATCCGCTCTCCCTCGGAGGTTAACTCAACGTGGCGATCCGCATCCATGCGAAAATGGCGTCTCGATTCAAGCCGGCGCGCAAATTCAAGCGCTCCGCGAATATCCGCCTCGTCTTCCGACGCCCCTCCCTCCGAAATGATGAGCGGCGTCCGCGCCTCGTCGATCAAAATATCGTCCGCCTCATCCACGATGCCATACACCAGCCCCCGCATGACGGTTCCCTGACCGCAGCGCCGGGCATGCCTTCGGCGCGCCCCATTGCCGCCCAAGGCCAGCCTGTCACGGAGATAATCAAACGCAAGCTCCTTCGCCGACGCGTACGTTATTTCGCACGCGTAAGCCTGGCGGCGGCGGGCGCGCGGAATCCCGTGCAGCACGCATCCGGCCTTAAGACCGATGGCATCATACAATGGAGCCAAATGAGTTGCATCACGCTCGGCCAGATAGTCGTTCGAGGTGATGACATGCACGCGCAATCCCGCCCAGGCGGCCACGCCCGCCGCCAGCGTCGCCGCCAGCGTTTTGCCCTCGCCTGTCTCCACCTCGGCGAGCGCGCCATGAACAAGCGCCCAGCCAGCCATCAGTTGGACATCCCGGTGCCTCATTCCCAGCACCCGCGCGGAGACTTCCTGAATCAGGGCAAATCCCGTTGGCAAAAGCTCCTCGCGGACTCCTCGTCGCCGCAATTTGAGCCGAAAGCTCTTCAACCTTTCCGCCAGCTCCCTGGAAGAAAGCGCTTGGACTCCTTCCTTTTTCGCGGCCGCGCTGACCCGTTCGGGGAATTCAAGCATCCTGCGTCGCATCATGGGGCGCGGCATCCATGTCAACCGTCGAAGGTGCATCGCCACCAGGTCAATCTCCGCTTCCCGCTCGGGCCGTTCGCCATAACCACGCGCAAGCAGGGAGCCATCCCTAGACATGCGAACGCCCCAGGAACGTCCTTCGCACCCACTTCAGGAGTCGTTGCCCGAGCGGAGCGTCAACAAACCGGAACTTGACGTACGCCCGCTCGCCGATGCGCGCAAACCCGGCGGCCTCGGGGTAGCTCACGTCCAGCTGAAACAGGGGCTCCACCGCGACGGGACGCGTCTTGTCGCGCATATCGGCATCGATTTCCCCGCCTCCTTCCCTGGTCAAGGCAAGCGATGGAATTTCGCGCAATGCCTCGGGATGAAGGCGAATCAGGCGCGCCGGATATGTCGCCTCGGCGTGGGGAAGCCTCACTTCCACCCCTTTCAGTCCGACAAGAAAGTCCTCGATTCGATCATGCGAAACAAGCACCCGAACCAACGGCGCCTCGTCCGCGCCCAGCACATGACCAATCAACGCTCCCTTGGG
Source organism: Mariprofundaceae bacterium (assembly GCA_027035825.1). Taxonomy (GTDB): domain Bacteria; phylum Pseudomonadota; class Zetaproteobacteria; order Mariprofundales; family Mariprofundaceae; genus JALVTX01. The sequence continues at coordinate 22,799 of JALVTX010000144.1, read as the reverse complement.
CAGATAACGTCCCGGCAAATCTCGCCATGGCAGCCTGAAATACATCACCCCTGATTGACGGCTGAGAATCGTCAAGGCGGAGATCCTGTCATTGATATCGCGCAAGCGATCCCGCAAGTGATTAATTTCCTGGGCGGTCTTTGCGTGGACAAGCCTGTCACCCAGCATGGAGTCCCTATGCTCAACGGCCATCGCCTCAAGCTGCGCTTTCAGAATGCGTTGACGCGCCCTCAATTCGGGAGCGACCATATCCAGAATGGACTGGCCTCTTTGGACATGTTCCCCGTCCTTGACGTGCAATGCCCGGACAAAGCCGGAGGCCCCCGCCACCAATCTGCTGCCCTCGGGCGGCCAGATCACGCCCTGCGCGACCATCCAATGAGGAAACGGTATCCAGAAAAAAACGACAAACCCGGCCAGAGCCCCGCCGCCCAGCATGGATAACGCCTTTCCCCGCCTTTTCTGCATCTCCGGATCAAGCCAGAGATTCCTCAGAGACCGCGCAAGGGGGAACAGAAACATGACAACCACGAGCCATGCCGCCAATACAAGGCCGAACACGAAATATTTCCCGGCAAGAAGATATGTCAGCGCTCCGCAGAGAAAAACGCGGTATGCGAACGATGCGACCGCATAGAGCAGAAGCCATGCCTCCTCCCCCGGCCCCGTGGCCGGAGTTCGCGCGCTTCGAACGCCGAACAAATAGCGGCGCATCAGGTATCCCGCATAGGCATTCGCCCTTTGCGCCAGGTTCGGCATGCCAAGCAGATCGCTCACGACATAGTAGGCATCAAACCGAAGCAAGGGATTCAGGTTGAACAGCAAGGAGGAAACCAGAACCAACAGCATGATGGTGTAGGCGGCCGCATGCACGACGCCGCCGGACACATGAAGCCACACCCACATGGCGCCCGCCGCAATCCATGTTTCCGCCATCACGCCGGCCAACCCCACGAGCGCCCGCTGCCGGGCAAGACGAAAGGCGGAAGCGGCCGACGCATCCACATATGGAACGGGCATCATGACCAGCAGCATGACGCCAAGCACATGCACCTCTCCCCCACATTTCTTCACCAAAAGGCCATGTCCCAATTCATGAACCAGCTTGAGGAGTGGATAACAAACCGCCATCAGCATGATGTTCTGGCCCGAAAGGATTCGATCGCCAATATTCCTGGTCAATTCATCCCAATGCACCCCGGCCATGACAATGAGCCACGCCATGGCGACGCACCATGCCGCAAGACCCGCCCAGCCCAGCAATGGCCTGGAGAAGGACATCAAGCGCCCCAACAGCCGGTCAGGGTCGAAAAGCGGAATCCGCAGGGCGAGCGGATTGGCCAGTTGCGAAACCCATTTGTCCCGCTTTCGCTTCCGGCGCCGATGGACGCGTTCCGTGATATTGCCGGCGGCATCCACGATCAGCATGTCGGCCTTGTGCAGCTGGCCCAGCAGGCGGATGACCTCGTCTTGGGATGTTACGCTGTCCTCGGAATTGTCCGGCGATCGCAATCCCTCCCAAATGTCGGCCAGGCTCCGGCGACCGTTGAAACGACGAACCACCTCAAATGCCTCCGGCGACATGCGAAAGGATTTGCCCGTCGTCTCGTCATGAAGGACAAACCACTCCCGACCTCGCAACCGCTGTCTTCCAACATGAACATGCGGGGCCAGCCGGGGCCTGAGCTGCTCCACCCGATGCCATTGTTCACTGTAGGTTCGTTCCACCATGCTCCCTCGTCAGGGCGTCCACTCCCAGAACTTCAACCGCAGCCATTGCCACAAATGATGGAACCATATCCATCCGATGGCGCGGCGATCCACAATGAACTTGCATACGCCTTTCAGACCTGGCCTCAGCGCATGCGCGTGATTCGTTCCTTGAACAAGCATCGCTTCCGCCCGGAATGTGTTGATTCCGTCCTTAACCTCCGCCACGGACGTCAACCGGGCCAGTCGCACCCGCAAGGGGCGCGAGGGCATGGCGGCCAGCCTCAATTCTCCCGCCTGCCCAATGGCGGCGTTCGCCACATCGTATTCCGGGATAAACACGGCCACCCTGTACTGGTTGACCGGGGCAATCGTGAAAAGCTCCTCCCCCTTGCGTTTCGGGCTGCCCAGCGCCTGGCTCAAGTCGCCTTTCACCACCAGACCGTCGAAGGGCGCCCGAAGCACCATGCGAGACAATTTCCTCCGCACGAGCGCCAGCTCCGCCTCGGCTTGCCGAACCCGCGCCTGACCCACGCGGATCTTCACCTTGTCCCGATCCGCCAATGCCTTCCGGTACGCGTCTCTCGCCTCGGCCAGCTTGGAAAGCCACTTGCTCTCCTCCAGGCGCAAATCCCGCTCATCCATGCGGCAAAGCGCCTGCCCCTTTTTCACCCGATCTCCGGCCCGGACAAATGCCTTGTCAACATAGCCATCGAATGGCGCGGCGACGATACGCTGCGAGAGCCCCTCCAGCGTGGCCTCGCCGCCAATTCGGAATTCGCCCGGAACCGCCGCAAGCGCCAGCAGCGCGACGCTCAGCCCCGCGACCAACGCCTTGCGCAGCCAATAACCGGAGCCGAACAACCTGCTCCACTGCCGCCGGAACCGCTGAAGGGCGACCGATGGCAACGATTGCCCCGCCTCGGCCGTCAGCTTCAGCCACGGTCCGACCAGGTCGCAGACAACGGCTATCGCGTTCTTCTCACGTTCCGAGAACGGCCGATCATCCCTCTCCAGGAGCAACACGCCCCACGGGCGTTGATTCACGAACACGGGGAAACCCAGCAGAAAGACAGCTCCGCGCGATTTGGCGTATTGCCGATGGGCAATGAGCAATTCATCCGCATCGTCCTCGGGCCATCGGATGGCCTCGCCTTCGGCAAGCACCTCATCCATCACCGTTTCGATCTCGCGAGTGTGGCGCGTCCTCCGATCGAAATCGGACTGGAATGACGTCGCTTCCAGTCTGGCCTCGCCGTTCTTGCGCAAGCGCCCAAAGCAAACGCGCTCGCATGACCAGGCAAGCGCAAGTTCCGTCACCAGCGCATGAACGGCTTCCCAAAAGGATTGCCTCTCCAGCACGGCGGACAGAATGGACAACGCCCGTTCATCCGTCTCCATCCCGGCTTCGCGTGCGCCGCGGGACTGCAACCACCCTCCGCCCCATTGCATGAGGCGCATCGCGCTCTGAATCTGCACCGGCGAGGCGTCCGCCATCAGCAGCCCCGCCACGGCATGGATCTCGTCCGCGGAAAAGATCGGATAAGCCATGGCGGTTGTTGAGGCGTTTGCCTCTCGAAGGATGGTGGCGGTTCTCTCATCGAGCGCCGCCTCCACGACATCCCGAAGCGCGCGGGGGACATCCGCGCCTTGCTCCGGCCATTGCGCGAGAACGGAGAATTCTCCATCCGTCAGCACCACCACCACGCCGGTTCGTGCGTGGGGAAGCATCCTGCAAAGGATATTCAACCAAGAATAAGCGAAATCTCCCACGGGAACGGCGGCCGCGAGCGACCGCCACTCATCCGCATCCAGAAATTCGAAGGACTCCCGTCCTTCCTCAACCTTCATCACACAGCGTCACCCCGCCGGTCGCGTCAGTTCGGCTGCTCGCGCCCCGTTTCCTGGACGGTCTGCAAATCCAGCGGGATCGTGCCGAAATTGGCCTCGTATTCGCGCAAAACGTTGGCCAGAATCAAGCTCAGTCGCTTGGCGGCAAAGGGGCTCATCACGATGCGATTGGTCAGCTTGATCGCGACCTCCGCCTGCGCTGGATTCCAAGTCTGGTTGACGCCGAAAAACACCATGAACTCCTCGCGCGTGCTGGTCGCGTTCACCACATTGGCATAGCTGCTCACCATCTCCGAGTCATCCCAAATCACCTTGGGCTCGGTTTGACCTTGTGCCTCCGTCTGGCTGTCAGCCGTCTGCTTTGTCATATCACATCTCCTTTTTAATCGCTTCGCGTATTGACCGGGCTCAAGAGCCCCAGTTCACTCTCGCCGAGGGTCTGCCGGCCTTCTTTCCGCCCGCGAAATTCACCCGAACAGTCCGGTTTCGCGCACGCCCCCGTCGGACAGTCTTCCAGCCAGCGCATGCGGCCAGCAACATGCCCGGCCACGCATGACCGGCGGCATCGCCCTCGGCCTGCCGAACATGTGGCGCCGAAACTGTTTCGCTCGCTCCGGACGCATGCGGGTTTGCCGCGAGCATCCGCCCCCCGCCATGCGCAGATTGAGCCATCATGGCGAACTTTTCCACCTCCAATCCCCGATCCGCCGCTTTGCCGGCGGTTGGTTCCCGCTTGATGAACGAGTCTCCGCCCATGCCGAGATAACTGCTTTCGCCAACCATGTCCCGCCTGTCGCTCGCCGGCGTTGCGCTCTGAGCGCCCGGCGCTTCTTGCCTCGCCCCCAGGATCAGGTCAAGAGGCGCGCGCGGCAATGTAACCGCGACATCAGCATACGGGCTGTCATAGAGGTGGAACAGGGTTGATGCAATCACATCCTGCGGCGCCTGGGCGAACGTCACCACGGTCGTCACCTTGCCATTGTGCATCGTGATGCGCCCATTGTCGCCAATCATCACGTCCCGCGAAAGATTGCCGATGAACACATCCTTCCCGAAGCCGCCGAGCAGCACATCGTTGCCGGCTCCGCTGATTAGCGTATCCGCCCCGCCAACCAAAAAATCGGTAGTGGATGCCTGAGAGAAGCGTCCATTGACAAACAACACCTCGCCGGAATCGCCAATCAGAACATCATTCCCCCGTCCGCTGGACAATACCTCGTTCCCAAAGCCCCCAATCAGAACATCGTTGCCGCTTCCCCCGGACAAGACGTCATTGCCGCCCGAACCCGGATTGAGCGAACTGGCGGCAACAATGCTATCCGGCCTACGAACAGAGCCCGCGTACTGCACCATGCCGTAATCGCCAAAAGCCACCATCCCCCGGTTCCACGAGGAGGCATTCACCGTATCGCTTCCCTCGCCTCCGAAAACGATGAGAAGCCCATTGGCGGCTGTGCTGGATGCGGTCACCACGTCATTGCCGCCATTCGTCCACAGGGATGTGACGTCACCCGCCAACGTGCTCAGAACCGTCACCGCATCAGCGCCCTGACCCGTATTGATGTTAATCCCGCCAGAAAAGCGGCCCAAGCCCTCAAAATAGTTGATGGCCGCATGCGAAAGACCCGTCACCGTCTGACTGGATATCGTCACCGTGTCCGGCAACACACGACCCAGATCGCTGATGTTCAACGTATCCGCGCCATTGGACGTAATGTTCAAAACACCCTGAATGCCATCAAGAATGCCCGCGTTCATCGGAGCATCCGAGCTGACATTGAACGTCGTGCCGCCCAAGCCCCCAACCACATTCGTCAACGCGCTCGTGCCACGAATATCCAGCTGGCTCACCGCCCCCGCAGCGCCGCCAAGGTTCAGATTCAGCGTCTCCACCGTGCCATACTGCACACCCTTCGCCATCCCGAGACCCGTCAGGCTCGTTCCCGTCAAAACACCCGTGTTGCCCTTGGCATCGCCGCTGTCATCCACGTTCAAAACATCCTGACCGGCTCCGCCAATCACCGTCACCAGGCCCAAAATGTTGTCAACAACCCCGCCCTGCGTCTGCGGAGCCAAGCTCCCAAGCGTCACAACATCATTGCCCGCGCCGCCGTCCGACACAAACACGCCCGAAGCGCTGCGTATGTCAATCACATCCGATCCGCCATTCGTCCACAGGGATGTGACGTCACCCGCCAACGTGCTCAGAACCGTCACCGCATCAGCGCCCTGACCCGTATTGATGTTAATCCCGCCAGAAAAGCGGCCCAAGCCCTCAAAATAGTTGATGGCCGCATGCGAAAGACCCGTCACCGTCTGACTGGATATCGTCACCGTGTCCGGCAACACACGACCCAGATCGCTGATGTTCAACGTATCCGCGCCATTGGACGTAATGTTCAAAACACCCTGAATGCCATCAAGAATGCCCGCGTTCATCGGAGCATCCGAGCTGACATTGAACGTCGTGCCGCCCAAGCCCCCAACCACATTCGTCAACGCGCTCGTGCCACGAATATCCAGCTGGCTCACCGCCCCCGCAGCGCCGCCAAGGTTCAGATTCAGCGTCTCCACCGTGCCATACTGCACACCCTTCGCCATCCCGAGACCCGTCAGGCTCGTTCCCGTCAAAACACCCGTGTTGCCCTTGGCATCGCCGCTGTCATCCACGTTCAAAACATCCTGACCGGCTCCGCCAATCACCGTCACCAGGCCCAAAATGTTGTCAACAACCCCGCCCTGCGTCTGCGGAGCCAAGCTCCCAAGCGTCACAACATCATTGCCCGCGCCGCCGTCCATGATCGTCGCGCCAGACGCGGCCAGAACATTCAACTGATCCGCCCCCCCCCGACCGAGCATCGTCACCGTCGAACCCAAAACCGACGAATGAAGCGTCATCACATCAGCGCCAGCTCCGCCATCCGACACAAACACGCCCGAAGCGCTGCGTATGTCAATCACATCCGATCCGCCATTGCCATATACGTTCGTCGAACCACCCATCGTGCTCTGCACGGTGAGCATGTCCGCAGCGCCGCCAAGGTTCAGATTCAGCGTCTCCACCGTGCCATACCGCACGCCCTTCGCCATCCCGAAGCCCGTCAGGCTCGTCCCCGTCAGAACTCCCGCGTTGCCCTTGGCATCGCCGCTGTCGTCCACGTTCAGAACATCCTGGCCCGCGTCGCCGCTCACCGTCACCAGGCCCGATATGTTGTCAACCACTCCACCCGTCGCCAGCGGCGCCTTGCTGCCAAGCGTCACAACATCATTGCCAGTCCCGCCGCCAATCGCCGTCGGCCCGGCGGCGGCCAGCACGTTCAATTGATCGTTGCCGGCCTTCCCCAGCAATGTCGCGTTCGTCGCCAAGGCGGTGGAATGCAGGGTAATTACATCGGCGCCAGCGCCGCCGTCCGCCATGAACACTCCCGCCGCGTTCCGGACATCCAGAATGTCGGATCCATTGTTTCCGAACACATTCGTGGTTCCGCCCATCGTATTCTGCACGGTGAAGGTATCTGCAGCGGAGCCCAGCAAAATGTTCAATGTTTCAATAGTCGCATAATCAATCCCGACCTGCATGCCAAGGCCCGTGATCAGGCTGTCGGTCATGGCGCCCGTGTTGGCGGTCGCATCGAATGCATCGGAGACGTTCAGAACATCGGTCTCCACGGGCGTGCCCGCGGCGGCGCTACCGCCCTTGATGAAAAGGTTGCCTGTAAGCTGCGGATTACCCTGGATGCCGTTGAGACCAAACACCGTGGCGCCCGCACCACCATTCAGCACAAACCCGGCATTTGAAGTCCCGATGTTGAATACATCCGCACCCGCATCGCCATCCAGCGTCACGCTCATGCTTTTCGGCGTGGCCAGGACATTGAAGGTATCGTTGCCGCCAAACCCGAGCACTTCCATCGTTTCGATGCCGCCGCCCGTGCCGAAATTCACTGAGCTTGCATTAAGCCCAACCCCAATCGTGATGGACTGATCGGTCACCGTGAATGCGTCTCCACTCGCCGTTCCCTTGGTCACCAGCGCATCCCTGTCCCAAAGGTTGCCGGTGTCATTCAGGACGACCTGCCCGCCCGCCGTAGTTAACGGCGCATTCATGATATAGGTGTCCGATCCGCCCTGGCCATTCAGCGTCAGGTTGTTCGCGCCCACATTAAACACATCGAAGGTATCCGCGCCCCTGCTGCCCAGAAGATTCTCCACGGCCAGCAAATTCATCTGCTCGGTCACGCTGTCGGTCACGGTGCCCTTACTGGTCGTTACCTCCGCCTTCGTTCCCGATGCATTCAGCGTGAAATTGATGTCCGTGGTCACCTTGGAGAAGTCCCAGGTATCGCCCGTTCCCCCCGCATCATTCACGACATCCTTGCCAAAGTTGTTGGCGAAGAAATACGTATCGTTCCCCGAGCCACCAGCCAGCCTGTCATTGCCCAAGCCGCCGGTCAGCTGATCGTTGCCCGCGCCGCCATTCAGCGTGTCATTGCCTCCCTCGCCATAGAGCTGATCCGCGCCGGAGCCGCCTGTAATCGTATCGTTCCCCTTGCCGCCGCGAATCAGCGCCGCCCCCGAACTGCCGGCAAGATTAATCGTGTCATTTCCATCATCGCCAAACACATTGATTTGCGGCTTGTTCGTCGTGGCATTCAATCCAACCGTCGCGCCGGTAATGGTAATGGTGTCGTCGCCCGTGCCGCCATGCACTTCGATCGGCTTGGTAATGCCATTCACTTCAATCCAGTCATTGCCCGCGCCGCCGTCAATCACCAGCTTATTGACGCCAGCAGTGGACAAATAGCTGTCCGCCAACATGGCGCCAGTATCGCGATTGAGCACCTGCACATGGTATTGCCCGGCATGAAGGCCGGTTCCTAGGCTCACTTTTACATGCTCGTTGATATCGGACACATTGCCCTGAATGCGGTCGGCCGCGTTCGGGCCGACATTTACCCATAATTCAGAGCCCACCTTTTGCGCCGCCACGCCGGGCCGGGCAAAGCCGATATTGAAATTGAAGATCGTGCCGCCACCGAGATTCCATGATTTCTGCCAACCGATGAATTTTCCAAAGACGGTGACCCCCACCTTCGCGTAGGCCCGGAAGAACCAGTCCACGGCGCCGCTGATATCGAAAATCGCCAGCGGATTATTGCCATTGGCCTGCATGTTGGCCGCCATCTCGCCCAAGCGCACCTTGCCATCGCGGTTGGGATCATTGAAGTTGAAATTCACGTGCGCGTTGATGCCACCCGCCACGCCAGCTGAAACGATGCCTCCATAAATCTGCGCTCCGGCGGCAATAGAACCGTTCAACACTGCCTCGGGCTGATCCACGCCGGTGGTCAGATTCAGATCGTGGAAGAAGAAGCCATTGATGAGCGCGTTCGGATTATGGGAAACGCCAAACTGTGCCAGACCGCGCGTATCATAACCTATGGCCAGATCGGCCGAGGCCGAGAAGCCGCCTTGCAGCGTGGCAAACAGAGGCGGGAATATCGGGAAACGTTGGAGATAGTTAAAGGCCAGCGATGCCTTCGGCAGATTGAACGTAATCAGATTCACGTCCTGCTTGCCCAGCAACAACTGGAACACATTGCTTGCTTTCAGAATATCCAGCGTGATGCCACCGCCTCTTGCGGAAGCCACAAAGCCTCTGGCTTGTGAATTCATCGTGGTTTCGTTCGCCACCAGAGGATTGGTCATGCTGGGAATCAGCAAACTCAAGTTCTTCACATTCGTGAAATCAATTCCGGAAAAATCAATACTGCCGAACCCGATGTTTCCCAGCCCGGCGGATGGCAGCTTCGCCGCCATGCTGATGAGGTTGTAAATGTTCTGAATGGTATCCAGCAAGGCCTGAAACTTGGCCGTGCCAAACCATGAGGCCAGCGTATTCAGGTTGATGCTCCGCCCCATCAGGTCGGAAATCATCGGGATTCGCATGTTCAGCATGCCCGTCGGCCCTAGCAGCCAGTCCAGCGGGCCGATGGTAACCTTGATCTGATCCAGGAATGGGCCGATGAAGCCCTTGATGAGCGAACCCGCATCCATCTGGATATTCTGGAACTGGAGGGAAACCAGAGCGCCACCCAACGCGGTCGGTTTCTTGATCTGGAAATTCCTGGAGAAATCCCATTGCCCGGCGAAATCAAAGCTCATGCTCGGCAATAGCGAGGCCAAGCTGACGCCTGGAATCGGGTTGATGTTCAGGCCGCTGAAATCCACCCTGGTTTTCAGGCCGAGGAACGCACCGCCAGACTTCGTGGTGGACAGGAGGCTGGAAAACGACGTGGATGGCGCCGTCATTTCTGCAAACGTCAGGAATCCATCGTTGTTCGGATCCTTCACATCCACGGAGAACCCGGCCACCACGCGGGTCTTGTTGCTGGCCGTGGTTTCATTGGCAATCTTCTTGGCCGTTCCCGCTCCATCCGTCAACTTCAGCTTCAGGAATCCAAGCGTGCCTGTGGCGCTGGCCGGCGTGGCGCTGACCGGCAACGGGCCCGTGCCGCTGGATGGCCCAGTGTAATTGCGGGACACCAGTTGCGCCGTCGCCGTAATGTTGATTTCATTGGGCTGGGCGAACGGCGTGCCCCCCGGCAGCAGTTCATTGCCGCCCTTGATGTTGTTGAACTGCACCACCGGCTTGTTGTTCGAGGTGTAGAAGTAGAACCCCTTGTTCTGGTCCACGCCGAAGCTGAAGCGGATGCTCCAGTCAATGGAAAGAAGCACATTGGCGTCGATGCTGAGATTGAACCCGGGAACGCCAAGGTCAAACCCTGTCGGCGCCTTCACCCAATAGGTGTCGCCAATCACGAAATCAAACTGCCCGAATGTATCCGTCAGGCCGAACCCGCTGGTCTGGATATCATTCCGGTTCACCACCCCATCACCGTTGATATCTTGGAGATAACCAAGCTGACCAAGGCCGAACTGCTTGACCGCGCCATCAGCCGCGGAACCGAACACATTGAACAATGTGTTGGCGACGATCTGGTCGGCCGAGCCGCCCGCGGCGCGGAGATTCAGGCTGAGCGGCGCCAACACATCGGTGCGGAAGCCGGAAATAAACTGCGACGCCGGCTCCAATGCCTGGCCGACAAACGGCAAACTGGCATTCAACACCTGCGAATTGAGCGCATCCTGAAGGGTGAGCAGCAGCATATCCAGACCGTCAATCAGGATTGCCGGATTACTCAACATGCCCAACGGCGTAAGCGCAACCAGGCCGCCGAAGGAAGGCACCTTCGGGAACGACACCTGGTCAAACAATCCATTCACCGACTTCACGTCAAGGGTGAACAGATTGTTGCCCGCGCCGCCAATGGGCGTGGACGCGCTGGGGAAGAAAGTGGGCAATGAGGCGCTGGCCGCGCCCGTGGGCGCGCCGACATTGAAGTCAGCCGCGGAGAATCCGGCCGAGAACAGATGCCGTCCGGTTCCGGTCGCATCCTTCATGGTGAACGAAATGCCCTCGCTGGCGCTGGCCGAGCCATTGATGACATGAATGCCGAACGGCCCCGCCTGGGCGGTAAAATTGAGATTCGTCCCGGTGGCCGCCACCGTGAAGTCCAGTTTCGTATTGCCCGCGCCGGTGTAGAGGAATGGCGTGAATGTCACGCTGGCGCCCGTGCCGACAATCTCCATGCCAAGAGCCAGATTCAACGTGGCCGTGGCGCTCAGGTTCAGATCGCCGGTGGAACTGACGCCGACGAACTTCTTCATTTTCAAAGGAAACGTCACGCCCGCCAGGCTGCCAAGCTGCGCCAGGTCGAGAACGAGCGGCACATGCTTGTTCAGGGACACCGTGAACGGCAAATCCAGACGAAGCGTCTGCGTGCCGATAATCGACGTGTCAAAGCGAATCACGGGCGCGGTCGGCGTGGTCGTTCCCGCCTGGAACAGCGGCAGGCCCAATGCCTGCTTGATGAACCGATCCGCCGCCTGAATCGAATCGGCCTGCTGATTCTGAAGCTGGGTCACGACCCGCGCGAACCTGTCCGCCAACCCGATAAGGTCGGTCGCGCTCTGGTCGATCACGGGAATCTTCTTGTCCAGCAGCCCCACCAGGGCCGACCCTGCCGAGCCGCCTCCCGCCGTGGTGCCCTCGGTCTGGTGCAGATAATTCACCGCCTGATTCAGCGCCGCGATGATGTCGGCGAATCCCATGTGCCTGAAATTGGTGAAATCGCTGAGCTGGCCGGAAATCATGCTCAGGTTCGTATTCACCTTCAGCTGACCCGCCGTCGGCGTTCCCGTGTTGATGACCCTGTTGTTCAGCCAGTCGAAACTGGACAGGCCGATGCTGAACCGGGCTTGGGGAACAGCGCCCGTGAAAAAGCCGGCCTGCGGCGTCAGCACCAAATTCACGTTGACGTTGCCCTTGAGGCTGCCCGTCACCACGTCGCGAATCGTCCCGCTCTTGAGATGGCTGACCAGCGTGGACAGTAACACGCGCCTTCCGCCGCCCAGGGCCGTCGGGTTCACCAGATTCAGGCTTGCCGTTCCGCTGATGGCATCGCCCGCGGAACTGGCCATGTCCACGCCAAGGAATCCGAAGTGTGCCGAACCGGAAATCTTGCTCATGTCGAATGTCACGGTTCCGGAAAGCGCCGCCTTGTCCACGAAGAAGTCGGTGGCGCGGCCTTTCTGCACAATGTCCGCATTCGGATCATAGCCAAGCTCGTTCACGGCCGCGTTATTGCTGGCCCCGGCGGTGACGCCGCTGCCGCTCAGGTATTTCGGCACGGAGATCACCAGACTGTTGACGCCCGCCCCCGCGATGGACTCAAAACCCAAGGCATTGGTGAGATTGCCGCCGGAATCCTTCACCTGAACCGCCCTGACCTGGCCGCCGATGCCGGCGTTCGCGAGCGCCGCGTTGACATCGGCCACCAAATCCGCGATGGAGACGTTGGCCGTCGTTCCGGGAGCTGCCCCATTCGTGTTCGCCGCCGTCACGATCACCGCATGGTTCACGCCATTGATCTTGATATTGAACTCGGCGTCGCCGGAAAGCTGGCCATTGGCCGGCGTGGGATAATTCAACAGCCCCAGCACCGCATAGGCGGAATCCGTTGGCAAGGCCGTCACGCTCAACTCGCGGGGCACGCTGGTAGTGCTCGTGACGGTCACGCCGCTGGCGTTCGTCGTGCTGGTCGTCTTCGTCGTCGGCGTGGCGTTGAGGACGATGCGCCCGCCCTGATGCGATGCAACCACGTCCGGTTGCAGCACGCTCACGTTCAGGGGATTCCCCGCGGCGTCCCTGGCCGTCAACGACACCACGTCGCCGTTCAGGCTTACCGTCACCACCGTGCCCGCGGGAATATTTCCGGCCGCAATGGCCGCGTTGACGGCATTCGTCACGGCGGTTTGCAGATTTGTCCTGAGCGTGGACAAAACGCCGTTACCAGCAGCAGCCGTCAACGTAACCTGAACCGGATTGGCGACACCCTGAACCTGCATCTGGAAGGTCTGATCCCGCGCCATCAGCGCGTTGAAATCAACCGGCGAGGGATTCGGGCCGAGCCCCAGCGCGATGGCCCCACCGCGCAACTGGCCATGAAATGCCATGTCCAGCGCCGCCTGCACGTCGGCGGTCAGATCGGCAATGGTTTTGTTGGTTCCAGTAGTTCCAGACGTGACCGTGATGGCCTTGCTCGCCTTCGCGCCAGTTGAAGGCGTCGTCACCGTCACATTGAATGTCGCATTGCTTGCAAGCGTGGCGGGCGGCAATCCCATTTCCGTGTAGGCCGTATTCCCCAAGGCCGCGCCCACTTCGATGGCTCGACTGACGCTGGTGGTCACCCCCGCGGCATTCGTCGTATTCGCCGGATTCACCGCCTCCAGAATAATGCGACTGCCATTGTAGGAAGCCTTCACCACATTGGCTCCAAAAGCCGCATCCAGAGCCTTCTGCACATCCAGCGCCAGATCTTGCGGGGAAGCATTGGCCGTTGTTCCGGCGGTTGTCCCGTTCGTATCCGCCGCGTTCACGGTCACGGTCTTCACCAGCGGCATCGCATGCGTTGTGCTGGTCACCACGCCATTGGCATCGGTCTTTGTCGTGGTTTCAAACAGCGTCACGTTGAATGTGGCGGACGCGGATAGCTGGCCGTTGGCTGGAACCACATTGGCATTGGGCACAAAGTTCGGCGGCGCGATGGTCAGCGTCCGGCTCGGATTCAGCGCAATGCCGAAATCAAACCCCAGCGTGGCGTTCGCCGTGATGGGAATGCTGCTCGTGGACTGAATGCCGGCCAGCGAGCCGAGGTCCAACTGGAAATTGGCCGGCACGCTGCTGTTCACAAAGGCATGGCTCCAATTCAGCCGGTAGCGCAGTTCCCTCGGCGTCGTCGCAGTGGCGGCGATGACATTGGCCGTCACCGTGGCGCCAAGCAGGCTGCCCAAACGGCTTGCCAATGTCTGCGCGCTGGAAAAGGTCAACTGCTGGTTGCCTTGGGCATCCAGAATCGGATTGCCCTGCGCGTCCCGCTTGATGAGCTTGTCCACCACATCGGTCTTGAACGCCACGCCGAAGTTCAGCACATCGCCCAACGTGATGTTTTGCGTCATCGGCACTTTCTGGTTGAGGATGGACGTTCCGGAAAGCTGCGCCAGCCATCCATCCAGTTGCCGCAACATGCCCAGCATGTCCGCCGCGCCGATATTGCCGAAGTCGGTCAGGCCATTGGTGACGGATACGGACGGATCGTTTCCGCTGAATACGCTGGCTTGCGTTGCGATAATCGTTCCGCCTGTAACGCCCGTCACGCCCGTCACCGTCACCGGCAAGGTGAACGAGAACGAGGGCGATGTCCCCGCCGCGTCCGCCGCGCCAGTGACGGTTACGCCGCGCGCATTGAAGCTGGCGATCAGCGAGGAAGGCGCCGTCGCGGCATTGGTCAGCTCGGTCAGGCTCAGCCGGTTGACGCCATCGCCCGCGGGATCGTTGAAAACGGCCTGAAGCGCCGCCGACAGATTGAATGCGCCGGCATTGGCGGTAGCCGTCAGAAAGCCGAAATCCACCGTGAATCCGTTCAGGGTCGCGTTGACGCTGGCGCTGCCGCTCAGATTGTTCACGTCCAGGAATACGGCCGGCGTCGCCTTGAGCTGGATGCCCAGCATGGCATTCAAATCGAATGTGGCCCCCACCGACACATTGACCGTGGGAAGCTTGATCCCCTGCAATGCGGCATTCGAACCCAAATCCACCGCCCAGTTGGCCGTGCGCGTCACATTGAAATCAAGATTAAATCCCAATTCCACGCCGCCCGGCGCGACCTTCACCGTGGATGCCACCGGGCCGTAGCCGCCCGAGATCGTTCCCTGGCCGTTGGGCGTGGCATTCACGGCCAGACCGTTCAACAATGCGGCCAGCCCGTCGCTGGTCGGTTTGCCGCTGGGTGTTCCAGGAGCGGCCAGATAATTGGAAACATCATTCTGGAACCGCTTCAGCATGTCCGCCGCATTCAGCACCGTGCCCAATGATTGATTGATGCCGGGCAGGACGTTGGCGAACTGGCCGAATGTGTCGAGTGTTGAACCGAAACTCTGAAGCTGGGCGAGGTAGCTGTTGATCTGTGTCTTGTAGGCTGTCAGATCAAGATTAAGCCCAAAGCCTGAATCCAGCGTCGCGGTGTTGGCCGGTGCTGCGGCGTCCGCCAGCGTAAATGTGCCCGCGCCCACAGTGGATGTCAGCTGACTTGCCACTGCGGCAAAATCCGCCTTGTTGGCGCCCGCGGCGTCCTGAATGACGATATTGCCCCAGCCGGAATTGAATACATAGGTGTCGTTGCCCAAACCGCCGATAATCTTGCCGAAGTTGTTGGCCGTGAGCGTGTTCCCCGCCGCATCGGCAATGATTACGCTCGCCGGCCCCGCGCCGCCGGCCGGCACCCCCTGAATCGTAAAGGTCAGATTGCCCGCATACGCGCTGAAATCCAGCACGTCGGGCGCGCCCGGTGCCCCGCCCAGGCCATCGATCGGCCCGGCAATGGGCGCGCCGGCTGCCGTCAACAGTCCGTTTGCATCAAACTTGAATACATCCTGCTGATTGGCGGCCACAGCGGTGCCTGCGGGCGGATTGACGGCATAGCCCAACGCATTCGCGTAACCAGCCTCCGCGGCCGCCGAGAACGCCTGCGCCGCGTCAATCCGGCCCGTTGCATATTCCAGATTCCAGTCGCCGTAGCCTCGACCGCCCGTCACGTCATCGGACGCCGCCACGTCCGCTCCGCTGAGATGCGCCAGGCGATTGACGAACGCGATGCCGGACTGGCCCGAGGCCACATTGCACCCATAAAGCAGGATATCCCCGCCAGGCTTCAACGCCTCGCCCCAGCCGCGCACAGCCTGGGCGTACGCGTCCAGGCTCGCCGAGGAGAGCGCGGAGTCGCCCAGCTTCACGGCGCCGCTGGCGCCATGCGACAGGATATGAATGGCGGAAAGCCCCCGCGCGCCCGCCAAGACCCGTGAAACCTGATCCACGCCGTCGGCGCCCGCATCCAGCACCACCACTTCCAGCGTCCGGGCGCCATTGTCGTCATGCCTTAAACCGCTTAGAAGGGACTGATAATCGCGCACCGACGGATCCACGAAAACAATTTCACGACTCTCCCGCACCTTCGTCAGCGCCTCATGCATCGGCGCCATCGTCGCGACCGCCGCATCCCGATGCCCCGCGCCAAGCGCGGCATCCACCGACGCCGCCCACTGGGCGGCGCGGAGCCCCTGCGCATCCGGCGGCGGGGGCGCGAAATCCGCCGACAGCAGAAGGCGCTCCTCCAGCGGCTCAAACACCAGTCGAACATGACGCCCGGCCAGACCGCGACGCGACCGCCGTCTCACGGCCTCGACCACCCGCGCAAACACCGAACTCCTCATGATTCATCTCCCCGCAACAAACCGTCCACGGCCTTGAGGTCCTTGTCCTCAAGTTCTCCCGCCGCCCGCTTCAGACGAAGATAATGTTTCACGTACTCATAACGCGCCCTGGCGTAATCGCGCCGAACAATGAACAAGTCCCGCCGTGCATCCAGAACCTTCACGCTCGTATTCAGGCCGGCTCGCACGCCCCTTTCCCGAACCCTTAGCGACAACTCCTGAGCTTGCACCGATCGCTTCAGCGCGCGCAGCTTGGCCAAACCGTTGACAACGCCCGCGAATGCATCCCGGACATCCCTCCGTGCCTGCCTGCGCGCCTGCTCCAGCCTCAATTCCGCCTGACGAAGACGAGCCCGCGCCTCCCGCGTCGACGCCAACACCCGCCCGCCGGATATCAGCGGCACCTTGAGCACCAGAGCCAAATCCATCGTGCCAACCCGGCTCCCGCCGCCGAAGACCGATCCCGTCGTCTTCTGGTAATCGTAGGATGCCTCCGCGTCCAGAACCGGGAAGTGGCCGGCTTGCTGGATGGCCACTTCCCGTCGGGCAATCTCCACGCCAAGCATCGCAGCCCTGACCTTGAGATTGCCGCTCAGAGCCCGCTCCACCCATGCCTTGGCATCCATTGGATCCACGCGCAACATTTGCACCTCGTCGGTCATCCGCTCCAACTCGTCCACATGCGTTCCAACGAGCATCTCAAGGTTCGCCCGTCGCACTTGAAGCGCATCCCGCGCCTGCACCAGGAGCGCCTCCACCATTTCGCCGCGCGCCCGCGCATCTTCCAGCTCCACACGAGACGCCTGGCCGGACGCATGGCGGGCCTCGATGCGATTCCGCTCCGCCCGGACAGCCTCGCGCTCACGACGAGCCCGTTCCAGGTCATCCTCGGCAAACAGCACGTCCAGATATGCCGTCACCACGCGCAGGGCCAAGTCCGACCGGGCGTCCAGACGTTCAATGCGGACCTTTTCCTCGACCAGCGCGGCCTTGCCAATGCCCTTGATGGCATCCCAGTGAAACACGGGCTGAATCAGCCGCCCCACCGCCGATGCCTTGTTGTAGCGAGAATGGCCAAGCGCATAAACCGTGTTGTCCGAACTGATAATATTCTGGTCAACGCGGTCGAATCGCCCTTCCACGCGCGCATCGGGCAGCAGACGGGACCAAGCCTTGGCCTTGCCCGCCTCGGCCACCTCGATGGCTGCCTCGGAAGACTGAAATCCCGGATCCCCATCCATGGCCGCCCGAAAGGCGTCTTCCACGCCCATCGCAAGGGCGCCGGAACTGCCGCACAGGCAGAAAGCGCCAGACATCAATGCCAATGTATTCCTCACCCACCAGTTCACACCGGCTATTATGGAGGCGGTCGCGACGTTGCACTATTCACTTTCGTTAGTAGATTGACGGGGCAGCGCCGACTGGCGGCCTTGAGCACACCTCGGATTCGTCAAGGGATGGAACGCATGCATATACTTTGGGCGGATGACCACGCGCTGTTTCGGGAAGGCATGAGCAACCTGCTGCAAACCGAAAGGCCGGGTTGTCGAGTGGATATCGCATCCTCCCATGCCGAAGTGCGCAAGCGCCTTGCGGAAGGGCTCCACCCCGACATTCTTGTCCTGGATTTCCGCATGCCCGGCGAGGAGCCGTTGCCCGCCATCCGCAGTATTCGGGCTTCCTGGCCCGAGATTCCCCTCCTTGTGGTATCGGCGAGCGATGACCCATACGTGGCGCGCTCGCTCAGGGATGCGGGCGCCAACGGGTTCGTTCCGAAGTCCGCCAACGCGAACGCCATTCTCCGGGCCATTGACCGCATCTTGCAAGGCCAGCATGCGTTTCCCAAGGATGCCAGCGCCTCGCCCCACGATTTCACGCCGAGCCAGCTACGTATCCTGCGCCTGCTGGCCGAGGGGCTGTCCAATCGCGAGATCGCGGAGAAAACGGGCCACACCGAGGGGACCGTCAAGCAATACGTCAAGAGCATTCTCGATATTCTGAACGTGGACAACCGCGTTCAGGCCGCCATTCGCGCGCGCGAAATCCTGGGGCTGAACAGCTGACTCAATCGCCGGCGGACGCCAGCAAGCCGCGCAACCTTCCTTCTTCCACCGGCTTCTCGACGAACACGCAACCGGCCGCCTCGGCGGCGCGCCGCACATCTGGATGCACGTCGCCGCTGACAATCGCGGCCGGCAACGAAGCTCCGAAATGCCGCCGGACGGCGGCCACGACATCCAGGCCCGTCTCGCCGTCCCGCAGCCGGTAATCGCAAATCACCCAATCCGGTTGGAGATAGGCATGGCTGCCCAGCTCCTCCATCAGCGCCCGCCCGCCCTCGGCCAGCAGCACCTCGCAACCCCAGTCGCGCAGCCGTCGTCGCATCCCCTCCAGAATCGCCCGGTCGTCGTCCACCACCACGACGAACAACCCGGCAAGGGACGCATCGTCCCCGACAACATCCGTCTCCTCGCAAGGCATCAGGGACTCGCACACGGGCATGGTTACCGCGAAACACGAGCCCCTTCCGAGCCGGCTGCGCGCCTCCACCTCGCAGCCAAGCAGCCCGGCCAACCGCCGCACGATGGCGAGCCCCAGTCCCAGTCCCTTCTCGCGGTCGCGCTCGGGATTGTGCACCTGATAGAACTCGTCGAACACCTTGCCCAGGCTTTCCTCGTCAATGCCCGGCCCCGTGTCGTGCACCTCGATGCGCACCGTGCTCCCGCGCCGTCGCGCGCCCACCAGCACCCCGCCTGTATCCGTGTGCTGAATGGCATTCGCGAGAAGGTTGCGCAGGATGCGCTTGAGCAGCACGGGATCCGTTTCCACGCACACGCCGCGTGGAATCCGCAAATGCAGTGACAGCTCCTTGCCAACCGCCAGTGGCCGCAACTCCTCGACGCATTCCCGCATCAGCGGCGCAAGCCGCAGCTTCCTGACCCGCGCCTCGACCTTGCCGGCGTCCAGCCGCGCCACATCCATCAACTCACCCAGCATTTCCGCCAGGGAGCGGCTGGATCGGCGCGCCAGTTCCAACAACTCCCGTTGATCCTCGCTGCTCAACCGACCCGCCAGGCTTCCGTGGAACAAATCGAGCGCGTGCAGCGGCTGCCGCAGATCATGACTGACGGATGCGAGAAATCGTGACTTGTCCCGGCTGGCCTTTTCGGCCTGACGCCTTCGTTCATCCAGAACTTTCAGCAACCGTTCATTGTCCAGACGCTTTCGGATCACCGACCGGACAAGCGAACGGTGATTCCAGGCAAAAGCGAGATTCACCAGGAGAAACACCGCCATGAGTCCCGAAAGATACCCGTAGTCTCCCCCTTCCATGGCCAAACGGAAAACAAGGCCGCCCCCCGCTGGCACGGCATATCCCAGATAGGCCGGATAGACGGCGCTGTTGGAAGCCACGGAACCCGAGATCATCCCATACATGACCAGCATGATGGACAGGACGTTGAACGTCGAGCCGGTCTGCATCGCAAACAGCGGCAGCAAACCCCACAAGCAGCCAGAACACAATGCTCCGACGGCGAACCAGCCTCCCCACCACGAGGGCGTCCTTTTCCGTTCGTCGCGCTTGAACGCCAGCACCAGCCCCATGCGCACGGAGGCGAGCATGACTTGCGCGCCCAGCCAATATCCCCAGATGATGGCATCCACGTCATCCCAGACCATGGCTGCCAGCACGGAGGATGACACGATGTTCGCCAGAATCGGGATCGGCCCATTGAGATACAGATGTCGGACGAGCTCCAGCGATTCCCGCGACTCGTCACGTGGCGCCGAGCCGGTCTGCTCAATCAGCGAGCCTTCGCGCGTCTCCGCCACGGCCCGGAAGCCTAAGCCCCCGGCATCCCTGGCGGCATGCCGCCGCCCATGCCGCCAAGCCGCCCCGCCATCTGCGCCAGCATCCGGCGGCCCTTGCCGCCCTTCATCTTCTTCATCATCTTCTGCATCTGCGCGAACTGCTTGAGCAGTTGATTGACCTCCTGCACGCTGACGCCGGCGCCGCGCGCGATCCGCTTCTTGCGGCTGCCGTTGATGATCTTCGGATACCGCCGCTCCTTCGGCGTCATCGAATAAACGATGGCCTGCATGCGGCGGATGGGCTTGTCGTCCAGCTGCGCCAGCGCCTCCTGCGGCAGTTTCGCGCCGGGCAGCATCTTCAGCAGCCCGCCCATGCCGCCCATCTTCTGCATCTGCCCGAGCTGGTCGGCGAAATCGTCCAGATCGAAGGCGCCCTTCTTGGCCTTCCGGGCCAGCTTCTCGGCCTTGGCCTTGTCCACGCTGGTCTGGATCTTCTCCACCAGGCCGACCACGTCGCCCTGGCCGAGGATGCGGCCGGCGAAACGCGCGGGATCGAAGGTTTCCAGCGCGTCCAGCTTCTCGCCCGTGCCCACGTAGCGCACCGGCACGCCGGTGACATGCGCCACCGAGAGCGCCGCGCCGCCGCGCACGTCGGCGTCCGTCTTGGTCAGGATGCAGCCGGTGAGCCCGACCGCGGCATGGAACTGCTCGGCGATGGGCAGCGCCGACTGGCCGGTCATCGAGTCCAGCACCAGCAGCCGCTCGCTGGGCGACACGGCCTCGGCCACCTCGCGAATCTCGGCCATCAGCGCCTCGTCCGCCACCTGGCGGCCGGCGGTGTCCAGGATCAGCACATGGCAGCCGCTTTGCCCCGCCTGGCGCACCGCGTCCCGCGCCATCGCCGCCGCGCCGCCGCCCTCGCCGTGCAGGTAGGGCACGCCCACCTGCCCGGCCAGCACCTGGAGCTGCTCGCGCGCGGCGGGACGGGTGGCGTCCACGCTAGTCAGCGCCACCTTGCGCCCCTGCCCGGCCAGGAGCCGCGCCAGCTTGCCGGCGGTCGTGGTCTTGCCCGCGCCCTGAAGGCCGCACAGCAGCACCACGGCCGGAATGCGGGATACGTCCAGCTCGCGGCGCGCGCCGCCCAGCACCTCGGCCAGCGCATCGTGCAGTATCTTGATGATGACCTGTCCGGGCTGGAGGCTCTTGGCCACCTCCGCGCCCAGCGCCCGCTCGCGCACCTCGCTCATCAAGTGCCGCACCACCGGCAAGGCCACGTCCGCCTCCAACAGCGCAATGCGCATCTCGCGCAACGTGGCGTCGAGATCGGCCTCGGAAACGCGCGCCGCGCCCCGCAGCCGCTCCGCGATGCCGCCCAGCTTTTCGCTCAGCCGATCAAACACTGCATAGCCTCCGCCCTCAATCTGGCCTGTTTACCAACGGCTTCGCAAGAAACCGTCATCGCGGCCATGGACGGCCGCGCAAATCCAGCGCTTGCGAAGCCAAGCGATGGATTTGTGAGGGAAGCGAAAGTCGCGCGTTTGATGCGAGACCATCCTTGGCCTCGCCCCCTTACGGGCGCGCTGCGCGCGTCCAATCCGGCTTCCTGCCGGATTGTCGCTTCCCGTCAAGCAAAAAGTCCACGGACGGACTTTTTGCGATGGGAGCATCTATTGTTCGATGCCCAACAGCTCCACGTCGAAGATCAACGTCGCATTCGGGCCAATGGCGCTGCCCGCACCGCGCTCGCCATAGGCCAGCTCCGGCGGCAGGAACAGCCGGAACTTGCTGCCCACCGGCATCAGTTGCAAGCCCTCCGTCCAGCCCCTGATGACGCGGTTCAGCGGGAAGGTCACCGGCTGGCCGCGCTTGTAGGAGGAATCAAACACCGTGCCGTCAATCAGCCGACCCTCGTAATTCACCTTCACGCGATCGGTGGCCTTGGGGCGGGGGCCGTCGCCCATCTTCAGCACCATGTATTGCAGGCCGCTGGCCGTGGTCTTCACGCCCGCCTTCTTCGCGTTCTCGGCCAGGAACTTCTCGCCCTCGCGCTTGTTCTTCATGCCCAGCTCCTTTCGCTCGTTCATCGCCTTCTCGCGCTGCTTGGCGAAGAAGGCCTGCTTGGCCGCCGCCGCCTCCTTGGCCGAGAGTTTCGGCTTCTCGCCCTTCACCATGGCCGCCACGCCTGCATTGAAGGCGTCCAGGTCAACCTTCGCGCCCGCGTGCGCCAGCGACTGGCCCACGTCCATGCCTATGGCGTAGCTGAGCTTCGCCTCGTCGTTGTCCAGCTTCACGTCGGCGGCCGTGGCCTGACCGCTCCCCCCGGCCGAACAGGCCGCGAAAGCGGCCGCCAGGGCCGCGCATGTCAGCAATCGTTTCATGTTTCCTCTCCTCTGGATTGGCGGGACTCACTCCCACTCGATGGTCGCCGGCGGCTTGCCGGAGATGTCGTACACCACGCGGTTGATGCCGCGCACCTCGTTGATGATGCGGCCCGCCACGCGCGCCAGCAGCTCGTGCGGCAGCTCGGCCCAGTG